>CANGMO010000186.1 GCA_947454295.1 Verrucomicrobiota bacterium
ACGGCATGGCAGTGACTGGATTTGAATGATGAGTTCATGCGTGCAAACCGGGTTTCCCCCTTCGGAACGCACCCGCGTTCGGGGCAAAGCCCCAACCTCGGGCAGGCGGACCGACGCCTGGCGGATGCCCCCGACCCGGCGGAGCCATCCCCAATGGTTATGCGATCCCCTCGAAATCGTTACCGGCAAAAAAACAAGTCGCGTGAACAACTCGAATCCACGCGATGCGAACCCTCCGCGTCATCCGCGCGGCCTGCCCACCAAATACAACTGCGAAGGCCGCGGCTCGGTGGCGCCCACCTTCACGCACTCCGCCATGTCCGCGAGACGCCGGCCCGAAGTGGGACGGTGCTTTTGCAGGCTGCGCAGCCACTTCGGGGCGAACCGGCTTTCGCTGAAATCCCACGCCTCCAGCAAATACAGCGGCGAAAGCAGATCAATCACCGCCTGCACCGAGCTGCCAAACTTTTCCAGTCCGAGCGGGTGCACCTCGATGAACAACAGCGGACGCTGCTCCTTAAGGATCCGCTGCGCCCCGGAAAGGATGCGGAACTCGAACCCTTCGCAGTCGATCTTCAGGAAGGACACCCGTTTTCCGGCGAGTTCGTCATCGAGCGTGGCCAGCGGCACCTCGACCGACATGCGCGCGGCGTGCGTGTCCTGGATGGCCTGGTTGAGATCGAAGGATTCCAGTTTGGTCACTTGGGCCGCGGCGGCGCCCGTCGCGATTTCCCCGTTCAGGCCAATGCTGAACGGCACGGTGCCCGTGGAATCGCCGCAGGCCACCGGACGGCAGGTCACCTGGTCGAGCCGGTTGTGCTTCACGCAAAGCTCGAGCAACCGGAAGAGCAGCGGCTGCGGTTCGAAGGCGACGATGGGCAGGCTGGAGGCGTTGCGGAAGAGCAGCGGATAGATGCCGATGTTCGCCCCCACGTCGACCAGGACGCCTTCCTTCAGCGATTGGAGCAGCGGCGGCAGCAGCTTCACTTCGGGAACATACGCTTCGCCGGCGAGCAGCAGGCCGGTGGCGGACTTGCCCCAGGCCAGGGGATGCACCAGATGCCGGCCCGCGAAGGGAAGGGCCGCGAGACCATCGCGCCCGTTCAACAAACCGAGGAGCGGATGGTACTTGCGACCGAGCGGCAGTACGGCGTGGAGCGTCCGGAGTAGACCGACACCACGGAGGGGCCGGACCTCCGGCGCGGAGGGACTCGTCATCGGCCGCAGCCTGCGGGAACCGTTTCCAACCTGTCAACGCACCCGCGCCCGGAATCCGTCCCGTTTTCTGTTCGGTCCCCGAAGGCTTCCGTGGCAGGCTCCCGATTCATTCGATGTCGGATCGACTGCCCATTTCCGTGTGCCTGATTTCCGGAGCCGAGGTCCGGCGCATCGGCCGCACCCTGGAAAGCCTCTCGGGCTGGGCCGCGGAAATCCTCGTCGTGCTGAACGCCGAGGTAAACGATGGCACCGAGGAGCTTTGCCTCCAATACGGGGCCCGCGTGTTCCGCGAACCCTGGAAGGGCCACATCGCGCAAAAGAATTCCGCCGCCGACAAGGCCACCCAACCGTGGGTGCTCGGCGTGGATGCCGATGAAGTGGTGACCGCGGGCCTGCGTGACGAAATCCGGCGCACCCTTGCCGACCCGGCAATGACGGCCCGCTGCACCGCCTTCTCGATGCCGCGATGCTCTTGGTATCTCGGCCGATGGATTCGCCACGGCGACTGGTATCCCGATCGAAAAACCCGCCTGTGGAAACGCGGCCAGGGACGCTGGGTGGGTGAGGATCCACATGACCGCCTCGAGGCCTCCGGGGAAGTCGGCCGCCTGAACGAGGATCTCCAGCACTACAGCTACACGGGCATCGCCCATCACTTGTCCAAATTGCAGATCTATAGCGACATCTTCGTCCGTGAATCCCTCGCCGCGGGAAAACGCCCGCGTCCGCTGGACGCCTGGATCCGGCCTCCCTGGCGGTTCCTGCGCGGCTACGTGTTCCGAGCCGGGTTCCTAGACGGGTGGCCGGGATTCGTCATCGCCTGGATGTCCTCAGTCCTCGCCTTCCTGAAATACGCAAAGCTCCGTGAAGCCGTGGCGGCGCAACGCGCGGAGGGCCACACGTCATGAGTGCCGGTTCCCCGCGTCCGCAATCGTTGCGGATCCTCCAGATCAACTCGCTGTTCAGCGGCGGTGGCGTCGACAACCAAACCCTCGAACTCACCCGCGCGCTCAGCGAACTCGGACATCAGGTGGGCATGGCCGTGGCGGCCGACAGTCGATGGGAGCATCGGGCGCACGAGATCGGCTGTCCGGTCACCACCTTTCCCTCCAAGAGCGCCCTGCGCTGGAAGTTGATCGCGCACCTCGTTTCGATCCTCCGGCGCCGCCGCATTCAGATCCTGCACATTCATCAGGGACGCGATTACTGGCCAGGGATCCTGGCAGCGCGCCTGGCCTGCTGCGGGACCCGGGTGGTCATCACCCGCCATTTGATGACCCGCCCGCGCGGGTTCAGTCGGCAGTTCCTGCTGCGCATGGCGGACATTGTGGCCGTCTCAAAGGCAGTGGAGCGAATCCTGCGCGAGGAATTGCAGGGCCCGCAAAGCCGCATCCATCAAATCCACTGCGGCATCGACGTGACCCGCTTTCACCCCACTCGAACCCCGGCGGCGATCGCCCTGCGCGAGGAGCTCGGCTGCAGTTCCTCGGAGGTGCTGTTCGGCGTGGTGGGCATGTTCGAACGGCCCCGCGGCAAGGGACAGTTTGAGTTTCTCGAGGCGGCCCGTCAGGTCGCGAACCGGTACGGCTACGCCCGGTTCGTCCTGGTCGGAAAGGGCGGATTGCAGGAGGAACTCCAAACCCTCATCCGCGAATCCGGACTCTCGGGGAAGGCGTCGATAATCGGCTTCCGCGAGGACATTCCGTCGCTGATGTCCGCCCTCGACGTGCTGGTGCATCCAACCACCGGCACCGAAGCGTTTCCTCTGGTGGTGCTCGAAGCCTTCGCCAGTGGAAAACCCGTGATCGCCTCCAACGTCGATGGCATCCCGGAACAGGTGGTGCCGGAGGTGCACGGCCTGCTGGTACCCCGGGCCAACGTCGACGCCCTCGCCTCGGCGATGGAACTGCTGGCCGTGGATCCGAGCCTGCGGCATCGCATGGGTCACGCAGGCAGGGCACGCGTGGAAACCGAGTTCACCCGGGAAACGCTCGGACGTCGCTTTGAGGCTCTGTACCTGTCCCTGCTCGGAGGAACCGCTCCATGAACAACGCGACCACCGAACTGCCGCTCTACTACACGGAACTCGGCCCGTTTCGCGACGGGTTCGACACCGCGGTCCCGGTGCTCACCTATCACAAGCTAGGACCGCGTCCGCGCGGGGTTCGGCTCAAGGGATTGTACGTCGACGTCCTGCTGTTTCGCCGACAGCTCACCGAATGGAAAACGGCGGGGTTCACTCCTGGGAATTTGGGAGAGGTGGGGATCAGCCCGGGAAACCCGGGCAAGCGGGTGGTCCTCACTTTTGATGACGGCTTTGAGAACGTGTTGCGCCACGGGCTCGAACCGATGCGTCAGACCGGATTCACCGCCATCCAGTACCTGGTCGCCGAGCGCCTCGGAAAGAGCAACGAGTGGGAGCAGAAGTACGGCGAGGCTGAGGAGCGGCTGATGGATGAATCCCAGGTGCGCGAATGGATCGCGGCCGGACACGCCATCGGCTCCCACACATTGACGCATCCTCACCTGACGCGCATCCGGCTGGAGGAGGCGCGGGTCGAAATCCACGACAGCCGGCGACGGCTCGAGGACCGCTTTGGCGTGCCGGTGACGCACTTCTGCTATCCCTATGGCGATTGGAACCGCGCCACGCGCGATCTGGTTGCCGAATCCGGCTACACCACCGCGTGCACCACGCTGCCCGGATTCAATGCCCCGGCCACCGATCGCTTCGCCTTCAAGCGACTGACGGCGCGCTATGCCTCCCGAAAATGGACCCATTTCGGGCGGCTGCTGCGCCGCTGGATTCGCGGATGGGGCGGATGATTCCTGAATTCCGGCTTGCGGCGGCACGTCGGTTCGGGCGCATCCTGACACCCATCACCGCATGAACTCCCCTGCCCTGCTCCGCACCCTCGTCGCCGCCGTTGCGGCGTGTTCCGCCTTCCTCAGCCTCGCCGCGCCGATTCCCGACGAATTCCGCATCGGCGGATTCGCCATCGGCTGCCAGGCCTACAGTTTCAACCGCTTCACCCTGTTCGAGGCCATCGAGAAGACCGAGCAGACCGGCAGCAAGGTCGTCGAGTTCTTCCCCGGCCAGGCCCTCAGCACGGATCACCGCGAGATCAAGTGGGACCACAACGCCAGCGACGAGACGATCGCCCTGGTGAAGGCCAAGCTCGCGAAGCACGGCATCCGCGGCGTGAACTACGGCGTGGTGGGCATCCCCAAGGATGAGGCCGGCGCCCGCAAGATCTTCGAGTTCGCCAAGAAGATGGAACTCTACGCCATCACCACCGAGTCGACCGAATCGATCGACACCATCGAGAAGCTGGTGAAGGAGTTCGACATCCGCGTGGCCTACCACAACCACCCCCGCCAGCCCAAGAACCCCAACTACAAGGTCTGGGATCCGAACTACATCCTGGAGCTGGTGAAGGACCGCGACGCCCGCATCGGCTCCTGCGCCGACGTCGGCCACTGGCAGACCAGCGGACTGAAGCCGGTGGATTGCCTCCGCATCCTGCGCGGTCACGTGATCTCCATGCACGGCAAGGAGCGTCCTGAACTTGGCGAAGGCCAGCACGACGTGCCGTTTGGCGCCGGCAAGACCGATATGGCCGGCGTCCTCGCCGAACTCCGCGCGCAGAAGTTCGAGGGCAACATCAGCGTCGAGTACGAGTACAACTGGGACCACTCCGTTCCCGAAATCGCGCAGTGCATCGGCTTCGTCCGCGGCTGGGCGGCGAGCCACTGAGCGGAATCCCGCTTAGGAATCCTCACGGGGATTCCGCTTCTGAATTCAGGACCGATCTGTCGCTTGACGGATCGGTCCTTCTTGCATTGGTTGACAGAAGCCCCGCCCGAGCTTCATGTCGCGCCTTTCCCTTCACCCACTGATTCTCCTCCTGCCCGTGCTCTCCGCACTGGCCGGCGAACGTGAGGGAGGCGCGTGGGACAATTTCAACGCACCGGTGCTTTCCCTCCGTGTGGCGAGGCCGGTGCCCCAGGCGGCCGCCCCAGAACCCGCAGCCCCAACTGCCGCCCGTCGCTTGGCGACTCCAACGCTGCCCCTGGCACCTCCGACGCCGTCGACGACGGGCTCGGGAATGGATTCGGGATTCTTTAGCGGCGCCGAGAGCACCCGGTGGCGATTGTCCCGCACCACGGAGCGCCGGGCGGAATCGCTGCGTCAGGAGTGGGCCGATCAGGATGCCAGGCGACTCGAAGAGGAACGCTCCCACGAGGGGGTGCTGAACAAGACGCTGCACACCGTCTTCCCCGAGCCCGCGACCCTTCGCATTGGAAACCACGACATCGGCGGCGGACTGCCCACCGCCATCCAACGACGCAATCCCTTCGCCTTGATCAACCAGGTCTTCTTCTCCTTCTCGTTCT
>CANGMO010000187.1 GCA_947454295.1 Verrucomicrobiota bacterium
CCCGCTGTCGGCGAGCGAGGTGACGCTGCTCACCGAATGGATTCGGGCCAGCGCCCAGTGGCCCGCTACGGACAAATCGTCCGCTCCCAAGGCCGCCTCCATGGAGGAACGGCTGGCCGCGGGCAAATCGTGGTGGGCCTTCCGGCCGATTCAACGCCCCGCGCTCCCGCAGGCCGCGCCGGGGACGCATCCCATCGATGCCTTCGTCCTCGCCTCGTTGAAAAAGACGGGCCTGCGGCCCAATCCGCGGGCGGATCGGAGGCAGTTGATCCGCCGCGCCCACTTCGACCTGCTGGGCATTCCGCCAACCCCCGAGGAGGTGGACGCCTTCGAACGGGACACACGACCCGATGCCTGGGAACGGCTCGTGGATCGCCTGCTGGCGTCACCGCTCTACGGCGAACGCTGGGGACGTCACTGGCTGGACGTGATGCGCTTTGCCCAAAGCAACGGCTACGAGCGCGACGGCGAGAAGCCCAACGCGTGGCGCTATCGCGACTACGTCATCCGCTCGCTCAATGCCGACAAGCCCTACGATCAGATCCTGCGCGAGCACCTGGCGGGCGACGAATTGGAACCCTTCTCGGCCGACGGCGTCATCGCCACCGGCTTTGCGCGACTGGGCGTGCTCGACGACGAACCCGACGACGCCCTGACCGCACGGTTCGATGAGCTCGACGACATGTTGTCCACCACCGGGACCGCCTTTCTCGGGCTGTCGCTGGGATGCGCCCGTTGTCACGAGCACAAGTTCGATCCGATTCCGCATGAGGACTACTACCGGATGCTCTCCTTCTTCCGGGGAGTCGGTCCCGGTCAGTCCACCGCGCAGCGCCCCCTGGCGTCACCGGCGGAACTGACTGCCTGGGAATCGTCGCGCATCGAACGAATCCGCGCCCTGCAACTGGAACATACCAACGCGCCGCCCGCGCAGCGCACGGCGATCGAGCAACGATTGAAGCGCGCGCAGGCGGAAACCGCTCCGTTCGGTCACGCCCTTGCCATGAAGGAACTGGGCGGCCAGCCGGAGGCGACGCACGTGCTTCGCCGCGGCAACGCCCGCACCCCGAGTGACGCCGTGCAGCCCGCCTTCCTCACGGTGCTGGGCCATGCCTCACCCAAACTTCCCGAGCGCCCCACCAACGCCCCGTCCTCCGGCCGACGCACCGTGCTGGCCGAGTGGGTGACGCGACGCGACAACCCACTCACGGCACGGGTCGCGGTGAACCGCGTGTGGCATCATCATTTCGGACGCGGCATCGTGCGCACCGTCGGCGACCTCGGCCGCGCCGGTGAGCTGCCCAGCCATCCCGAGTTGCTGGACTGGCTGGCGACCGACTTCATGGACCACGGCTGGTCGTTGAAGCATCTCCACAAAACCATCCTCCTGTCCGAGACCTACTGCCGCACCGCCGCGCAGAATCCCGACGCCACCGCCATTGATCCCGGCAACGCGCTGCTCTGGCGATGGAATCTCCGCCGCCTGGAGGCCGAGGCGATTCGAGACTCCCTGCTGGCGATCAGCGGCGACCTGAACCTGCAGCCCGGCGGTCGCGGCTTTTTCCCGCATCTGGGTGGCGAGGTGCTCGCCGGCGGGTCGCGTCCGGGAACAGACTGGGAAATCTCGACTCGCGCCGAGCAAAGCCGGCGCAGCGTTTACGCCTACGTTCGCCGCACCTCACCCGTCCCGTTCCTCGAATCGCTCGACTACGCCAACACCTTCTCCCCGCTCACGGAGCGGCCGGTGACCACCGTGGCGCCGCAGGCGCTGCTGCTGCTGAATGATGACTTCATGCGCGACCAGGCGGCCGCCTTTGCCTCCCGGCTGGAACGCGAAGGTGGCGACACCGAGGCGGGCCGCATTCGCCGGGCCTACCGCCTGGCGCTGAATCGCGAACCCTCCGCCCGTGAACTCGAGACCAGCGAATCCTTCCTGCAGCGCCAGCGCGCGGCGTTCGGGCGCATCGCCACCCGACTCGACTTCAAGGCCGACGTCCCGGCCACCATGAACACCGCGTTCTTCGACTCGCTTCGGGCGGTCGATTTCATTCTAGCGCCCCCCGGCTGGAGCGCCCGCCGCGGACACTGGCCGGATCAATACGAGGGCAATCGCATCGTGGAACGAGGCAACGGGCCCTACGCGATCTCCGACTCCGCCCGCTTCACCTCCGGCACCCTGACCACGCGTGTGGTGCTGCACACTGCCTTCGAACGCGGCGGACTCCTCCTCCACGCCGGCGCCCAGGGCGAACGGCCCACCGGGATCGAGTTGATCTTTGATCCCCGCGATCAGCGCCTCACGCTCCGCCGACTCGAACCGACGCCGCGGGTTCTCGCCACCGCGCCCGCCGCGCTGCCAACGCAGGAGCCTTTCCCAATCCGCATCGCCGTGGACGGGGGGCGCTGGACCGTGTGGTTGAACGGTGACGGCACGCCGACGCTTTCCGCCGCCGAACCCTCGCCGTCGGCTTCCGGAGACCAGGTCGGAGTTCGTCCGTGGGGCTCGGCGTTGAGCCTGGATGATCTGACGATCACCTCACGCGACGGGGCCGCAGTTTGGCGTACCTCCGAGGCCGCGGCCGTGACGCCGGCCTCGCGCCGGGCCCTGGAATCCTTCTGCCTGCTGGTGCTGAACCTGAACGCCGTGGTATATCCCGACTGAGATCCATGCACGGCAACCGCTCCAACGTTCAGGGTCCGGCCGGGCGACGCCAGTTCCTCGCGCAGCTTGGCAACGGCTTCGCGGGCATTGCGCTTGCCAGCCTGTTGGAACGCGATGGCTTCTTCAAAACGTCGGCCCTCGCCGGCACCGGCCTCAGTGCACCGCTCGCGCCGAAGCCCGCCCATTTTGGAGGCAAGGCCAAGGCGTGCATCTTCCTGTTCATGTACGGGGGGCCGTCGCAGATGGATCTCTTCGATTACAAGCCCGAGTTGAACAAGCGGCACGGCCAGACCGCGAACCTGGAGCAACGTCGACGCGACGTGAAGGCCGGCACGCTGCTGGGTTCCAAGCGCGAGTTCAAACGCCACGGGCAATCCGGCCTGTGGATTTCCGATGCGCTGCCCGAGCTCTCCCGTCACGCCGACAAACTGGCGGTGATCAAGTCGCTCTACTGCGATTCCTTCGCCCATGGCTCGGCCATGCTGCAGATGAACAGCGGCCGCATCATCCAGGGCTGGCCGTCCATCGGCTCATGGATGGGCTACGGGCTGGGTTCGCCCAATGAGAATCTGCCCGGCTACGTCGTGATGCTCGATCCACGCGGCGGGCCCATCAGCGGCGCCGCAAACTGGTCGTCCGGATTCATGCCCGCGGCCTATCAGGGCACAGTATTCCGATCGGCCGGCCAGCCGGTGCTGGATCTGGATTCCGCCTCCGGCCTGACGCCGGAAATGCAGCGCGATCTCATTTCCACCGCCAACGAGTTGAACGCCGATCATCTCGCCGAGCACGCGGGGTACAGCGAGTTGCAGGCGCGGATCGCAAGCTATGAACTCGCGTTCCAGTTGCAGACCGCCGCTCCGGAGGCGCTCGATCTCTCGCAGGAAAGCCGCCAGACGCTGGAGATGTACGGCATCCACGAATCCAAGCCGGACTATCATCCGTTGGCGCTCGGTCCCGCGCCGTTCGGACGCCAGTGCCTCATCGCGCGCCGACTCGTAGAGCGCGGTGTGCGGTATATCCAGATTTATCACGGCGGTGGACATCAGCAGCAGAACTGGGATGCGCACAACGGCGTGGAGGAGAATCTCAAGATCCACTGCCCGGAGATCGACCGCCCCATTTCCGCGCTGCTGGAGGACTTGGATCGTCACGGCCTGCTGGAATCGACCGTGGTCGTTTGGGGTGGCGAATTCGGACGTCAGGCCGTGAGCCAGGGCGGCAATGGCGGACGGGATCACAATCCGCTCGGCTTCACCTACTGGCTCGCCGGCGGCGGCGTGCGTGGAGGCACCAGCTATGGCGCCACCGACGAACTCGGACATGCTGCCGTCGAGAACCGTCATCACATCCGCGACCTGCACGCCACCCTGCTGCATCTGATGGGCCTGGATCCCCAGCGCCTTTCCTACCTCTACGGCGGATTGCAGCAGAAGCTGACCGGAGTGCAGGAGGCGGAGGTCATTCGCGGGTTGCTGGCCTGAGCGACTCCAGCCTTGGCGGCGAACGCGGACCGGCTGAAGCCGGAACTCCAAACCGGCGGGACTGACCAGCGCACCTGTTCCCTTGCGCTCCTCCAGCAAATCAGGCGCATCGACTCCATGCCTTCATCCGAAATGGCCACCCGACGCAGCAGCCAGTTCGGAGTACCGCCTTCAGGCGGCATCGGGCGGCAAACACGGACCGGCTGAAGCCGGGACTCCAAACTGGCGGGACTGACCAGCGCTCCCGTTCCCTCGCACGTCTCAAGAAGTCCAAGCGCACCAACTCCACGCTTCCACCCGGATTGGCCACCCAACTCGGCAGTTCGTTCGTAGTACCGCCTTCAGGCGGCTCAGGTGGCACAGAGCGACAAAGGCCGCCCCAGTCTCGCCTTCGGAGAATTAGAATTCCGGCGCATCCCATCCTTTCCCGTACTCCCCAATTGGATACTCGCGCCAGATCCTTAGCGCGTTCTTGCGTCCCACTTGCTCCAGATACTCCCCCGCACTACTCCACGGCCACTCGGTCCAACAATCCGTGTAGCGATGGTGTACTGGATTGTGATGGATATAGTTCAATGTGGCCCAGTGATGACGGTCAGACCGAATCTCTCGCTCCATGCAGCCGTGAAACACCTGTCTACCTGGCGTCAGTTCCTGCCGATTCCATTCGCATGACTGGCGCCCATGGAAACGACCCAACTCGCGTACAAACGCCTTTCCATCGGCGGCCGCCACCAAGAGATGATAGTGGTTCGGCATGACGCACCAGGCGCTCAGCTGGATTCCGTCATGATCGGCAAGGCTGAGCAGACCAGCGCAAAACACGCTCAGCCGATCCGGGCTCAGACCGATGTGGGGTCGATGCTCAAAGCACGCGGCGGTGATGTGATACTCAGCGCCACCAATCCCAAATCGATGGGGCGGAGTATGCCACGGCCGTCGGTTTCTCCGACGCCAAGCAAGCCACCCCTCCCTTTGTTTTGGGGTGAGTTTTCTCCAGAGATAGCCGGCACGGTGCATAGCCCCAAATCCCTCAAAGAACGGAATAGATAAACTGAGCACACACCGCACACGGAGTGTGCCACGCAACGCAGCAGCCCGTTCGGAGTACCGCCTTCAGGCGGCATCGGGCGGCGTACGCGGACCGGCTGAAGCCGGGACTACAAACCGGCGGGACTGACCAGCGCTCCCGTTCCCTTGCACTCCTCCAGCAAATCAGGCGCATCGACTCCATGCCTCCATCCGAAATGGCCACCCGACGCAGCAGCCCGTTCGGAGTCCCGCCTTCAGGCGGCATCGGGCGGCGAACACGGACCGGCTGAAGCCGGGACTACAAACGACAGAACTGACTCGCGCACCCGTTCCCTCGCAGGTCTCAAGAAGTCCAAGCGCTCCACCTCCACGCTTCGGCCCAGAACGGCCATCCAACGCTGCAGCCCGTTCGGAGTACCGCCTTCAGGCG
>CANGMO010000188.1 GCA_947454295.1 Verrucomicrobiota bacterium
GACCTGAAGGTCGGGTTTGCCGCCGTCCAGTTTGGCGTAGAACACGTGTGAGCTGCCATCGGCCACAGTGGAGGCGCCGGCGATCATCGTGTCGGTGATTTGATAGGCGTAGCTTTCGCCCCCCCCCAAAGTGCCCAGTTTCTGCAGGCCATTCACCGCGTCCCACAAAAATGCCTGCACCGGGCCGCCGGCGGTCGGATACATGTATCCCACCACCTGACCGCGGCTGTTGACCGACATGGGATAGCAGTAGTTGTCGATGTCTCCAATCTGCCGCTTCCCATTGACCGAATCCCAAATGAAACCGCCGTTTTCGTCATTGCTGATCACATGGCCACCAGCTCCGGTCGGGCGTTGGTTGTTGCCCCCTCCGAGGAAGGTAATGGTGTCATTAGTGGTATTGATCGCCATGGTGCCACCGAACATGTCCCAAGCCGAAGCGATGGCTCCCGAGTCGCTGATTCCAGAAATCTGTGGGCCCATGATAAACATGCCACTTGGGAACTCGACGAATCGTGCTCCACGCGTCGCGTCCCAGATGAAAATGCCCCGGTTTCCCGTAGTTTCCGACGCGCCGTAGGCCACCACGACTCCGGAGCGACTGATTACGGGCCCCGAATAAGGCGTTGCGATTCCGGTGGAAATGTTCTGGAGCCCGTTGATGGGATCCCAGATGAAGCAGTACCCCGCTCCCCACGGATTCCCACTGCTCCCCACCACAAGGCCGGCATCGCTCACCCCGGTCGCGTTTGAATTCTCATCGGCCGGAGTCCCGAGATTCCGAAATCCCAACGAACGATCCCAGATGAACCCGCCAATAGCCATGTTCCGGCTGGGGTCTGCAAATGAGCCAACGATCTGTCCTTGCTCGCTTAACTTGGTGACCTGGAGTTGGTCGATTCCGGCGGGATTGAGATCCACGGGGCCGGTGGTAAGCGACCCAATGAATTCGTGAGAGATCGTGTCGCCAGGAAGCGTGGAGTAGGCCTCGAAGGTTCCCTGGCTGTTGAGCTGCGAGACGTGAATGTAGTTTCCTCCCAAGCCAACGATTGGCCGGAGTCCGGTGGCTTCGCTCCAGATGAATGGAATTCTCCGAACATAGTCCCCAAATCCCCGATCGTCGGCGGTGCAGGTGATGACTCCCGAGGCACTCAGCAGGACTTCATCGGATGGGGTGAATCCCCCCGAGCTGCCGAGGTCAATGAGCGTTGGAAGTGCGGCGTGAACGCCTGCGTTGAGGGATAGAGCGATGAAGGCTGCGATCGGCAGCGAACGACGTGAACGGTGCGTTGGTCGGGGAGTGTTCAAAGCGTGCGAAGTGGGATCTGAAAAGACGGTTGGTGCTTGGTTCAACAGCGGTCTCCAGCGCGAAGCGTACCAAGATTGGAAATCCCTCCGGACGGCCTTAAATCGCACGATTGTTGGGCTCCGGAGTGGATGTAGAGCGATCGAATGGAGCCCGGGCTCGCGCAATGGAGCCCTGGGTCCATGTCGATGGAGCCGGGACTCCATTCAGGAATCCGAGTCTAGGGAAACCGCGGAGGCGCGAAGACGCAGAGGTGATGGCAGATCGCAGATTGCAGATGGGAGATCGGGGAAAGGAAATGGGGTAGGGCGAACCTCCTGGTGAGCCGGGCATGCGGACGCGCGTTTTTTGCCCCCGGGCGTCACCGCCTGCCGCCTACGCACCCGCTCGGCAGAGCCTCGCGCTACCAGGGGCGGCTTTTAAACCCGGGGAGGTGTCACCATGCGGGGGGCAGTCCTTTGATCGGGGAGCTGCGACGGCGCTTCGCTGGTCGTGGTCGAGTATCGGTCGCGCAGCAGCACGGACCCCACGTGCGAGATGGAATTTCAGCGCTTTGCTTGCCGCGCAGCAGCTCTCCTCCGTTCTTCCGCCTTCGCGTCTCTGCGGTTCGCTGTTGGGAAGGCGCGAGAATCCGCTTGCTCCCCGTGGGGGTGATGGTTGTGCTTTCCCCGAATCCCTTGCCGCCATGAAACTCTCACGTCGCTCTGCTTTGACCACCGCCGTTTCCGCCGTTGCCGCCACCGCGGCCGCCTCGCTCGAAACCCGCCTCGGCGCCGCTGATGCCGCATCGGGTTCCAAAGGCCGGGTAAACCACTCGGTGTGCAAATGGTGCTATCCCAAGGTGGGCCTCGAAGACCTCGCGGTCGCTGGCAAGGCATTCGGCCTTCATTCCATCGAACTGCTCGAAGTGGGTGAGATCCCCACCGTCCAGAAACACGGCCTGACCTGCGCGATGGTCAGCGGCATCCCGGGCGGCATCACCAAGGGACTCAACCGCCTCGAGAATCACGACAAGATCGCCGAGTGGTTCGAGGCCACCGCGCCCAAGGTGATGAACCTCGGCTGCGAAAACATCATCTGCTTCTCGGGCAACCGGGCCGGCCAGTCGGACGAGGAAGGTATCAAGAACTGCACCATTGGCCTCAAGCGCCTCCTGCCCATTGCGGAGAAAAACAAGGTCACGCTGGTGATGGAGCTGCTGAACTCCAAGGTGAACCACGCCGACTATCAGTGCGATCTCTCCAAGTGGGGCGTGGCGCTGTGCGAGTCGGTGGGCAGCGAGCGTTTCAAGCTGCTCTACGACATCTACCACATGCAGATCATGGAGGGCGACGTCATCGCCACCATCAAGAAGCACCACAAGTGGTTCGCCCATTACCACACGGGCGGCGTGCCGGGACGTCACGAGATCGACGAGAGCCAGGAACTCTACTATCCCGCCATCATGCAGGCGATCGTCGCCACCGGGTTCAAGGGCCACGTGGCCCAGGAGTTCATCCCCGCGCGCACCGACGTCATCGCCTCGCTCAAGCAGGGCGTGACGATCTGCGACGTGTAATCCGGAAGCGGAGCTTCAACCGCCGATGAACGCGGATGGACGCAGATGAACGAGCCCGAGTGCGACGTCTGCCGTCCAAGGATGGAATCGGCGGGCACCCCACTCGCCCCCTGGAATTGAGCAACTGATCGAGCCTTTTGCTTCGATCTGTGTTCCTCTGTGTCCCTCTGTGGTTGATTCAATTTCCCAAGCCGGCGATGCGGATGCGTTGATTCGCTCCCGCATGGAAGCCGCCGGACAAACGCCGGCGGCCATTGCGGGGTTTCTTGATGCCGTGGCGCGGGTGCGTCGGGGCGAGCGGGGATTTCTGCCCGAGTCGTCCATTGCCCCGGTGGTGTCGCTCCCGCGGCTGGAGGATCTCCGTTCTGATGCGGCGGATGGCGACGACGACGCGCTGCTGCGACAGTTGGTGGTGTTCAAATTGAACGGCGGCCTGGGCACGGGGATGGGACTGGACGGTCCCAAGTCGCTGGTGCCGGTTCGGGAGGGCGCGACCTTTCTGGATTTCATCCTGCGCCAGCTTGGTCATCTGCGTCGCCGAACCGGGGCCGACGTCCCCGCGTTCTGCCTGATGAACAGCGCCGCCACGGTACGGCAGACGCGCGACTTCCTGTCGCGCATTCCCGGGCTGGGGGATCCGTCGTCGCTCGATTTCATCCAAAGCGCTGTTCCCAAGCTCGATCCCGCGACGCTCCAGCCGGTGTCGTGGCCGGCTGATCCGGAACTCGAGTGGTGTCCGCCGGGGCACGGGGATTTCTATCCGTCGCTGTTCAGCTGCGGATTGCTGGACCGCCTGCTGGCGCGGGGGATCCGCTACGCCTTCGTGTCCAACTCGGACAATCTGGGCGCCACGGTGGACCTCGATCTGTTGCGTCACGTGGCCCGAGGCGGTTTTCCCTTTCTCATGGAAGTGGCGGAGCGCACTGCGGCCGATCGCAAGGGTGGCCATCTGGCCCGGTCCCTGGATGGCGGCCGGCTCTTGCTGCGCGAATCGGCCCAGTGCCCGAAGGATGATGAGGCGGCCTTTCAAGACATCGCGCGTCACCGGTTTTTCAACACCAACAATCTGTGGATCCGGCTGGAGGCCGTTCGGGACGCGCTGGTGGCCCAAGGAGGCACGCTGCGGCTGCCGCTCATCACCAATCTCAAGACCGTGGATCCCCGCGATGCCGCATCGCCCCGGGTGATCCAGCTGGAATCGGCGATGGGCGCCGCCATTGGTGAATTTGAAGGCGCCACCGCGGTGGTGGTGCCGCGAAGCCGCTTTGCGCCGGTGAAGGCGACCACCGATCTGCTGGCCCTCCGCTCCGATGCGTACCGGGTCACCGCCGACGACCGGTTGGTGCTGATTGACGATCGGGCCGGTCAGCCGCCGGTGGTGGATCTCGATGGAGAGCACTACAAACTGCTCTCCGACTTTGAAACCTGTTTTCCCAACGGCGTGCCCTCGTTGCGGGAGTGCGAGTCGCTGCGGGTTCGGGGACGCGTCCGGTTTGAGGCCGGTGTGAGTTGCCGCGGCCGCGTGGAGATTCTCGCCGGCGCCGAAGGCTCAGGGAGCGGCGTGGTCAGTGCTGGGGTTTATCACGACCAGACCGTCGTTCTCTGATCGGCCCGCCTGCGGATTTCCCAGAGGCGTCCGGGGAGCGGCGCACGCGCAGTTTCCCAGCCTCGGCCTTGACCGTTCCGCCGGTTTTTCCCGCGGCGGATCGCTCCTGGGCGATCGCGATGAACTCCGACTGGCTTCTCCTGGGGGCCGTGCCGCGCGGCGGCGTGGCCCGGACCGAGCTGCCGTCGGGTTGCAGCACCCGTGCTTTGACCGTGTCGGCCAGCTGGGTGGCGAGGATTTCCTTCAGTATGCGGTCGCGCAGCACTCCATCCTCGACGGGCACCACGACCTCGATGCGGCGAAACAAATTCCGCGGCATCCAGTCGGCACTTCCGAAGAACACCTCGGGTTGCCCCGCGTTTTCAAATGACCACACGCGTGCGTGCTCGAGGAAGCGGTCGATGATGCTGCGTACGGTGATGTTGCCGCTCAGCCCCGGGACGCCTGGCCGCAGGCAGCAGATGCCGCGGACGATGAGGTCGATCTTTACCCCGGCTTCGGAGGCGCGGTAGAGCGCCTCGATGATCTGCTCGTCCACCAGAGCGTTCATCTTGGCGATGATGCGGGCCGGCAGCCCGGCGCGCGCATGGGTGGCCTCGCGCTGGATGAGTTCGATCACCCGGTCGTGCATGTGGAAGTGCGCCACGACGAACTTTCGCGTTCCCTGGAACTGGCAGATGCCGGTGAGGAGATTGAACAGGTTGGTGGCGTCCTCCCCGAACTCCGGCCGGCAGGTGAGCAGGCTGAGGTCGGTGTAAAAGCGGGCGGTGGTGGGATTGTAGTTGCCGGTCCCGATGTGGACGTAGCGGCGGATGCCGTCGTCATCCGCGCGCACCACCAGCGCCATCTTGCAGTGGATCTTGTAGCCCACGAGTCCGTACACCACGTGAACACCGGCCTCTTCGAGGGCGCGGGACCACCGGATGTTGTTGGCCTCATCGAAGCGGGCCTTGAGCTCGACCACGGCGGTGACTTGCTTGCCATTGCGGACCGCTTCCATGAGCGCCCCGATGATCCGCTGATCGCCGCCGGTGCGGTAGAGGGTCTGCTTGATCGCCAGCACCTTGGGATCCGCCGCCGCCTGCTCGAGGAACTCGACCACGGAATTGAACTGCTCGTAGGGATGGTGGAGCA
>CANGMO010000189.1 GCA_947454295.1 Verrucomicrobiota bacterium
GATTGGGTTCCTGAGATCGATGGAGCAGCAGCACCTCATCGGCTTCATTGAAGCCATAGATGAGCGTGGCGATTTTGTGAGGCAGCTCCGGCACCGGTTCAGAGAAACGGAGGAGGGGGTGAAGGCAAAAGGAAAAAGGGAACAGGCAAAAGGATCGTTCGCCCCTGAGCCATGGACCTTGGACCTTGGTTTTGGGACTCCCTATCCCAGAACTTGCCTTCGTTCGGTCGGGGTGAGTTCGCGCCAGGTTCCCGACGGGAGTTCGCCGAGGCTGAAGGTGCCGATGCGGACTCGGATGAGACGCAGGGTGGGATGGCCAATGGCCGCGGTCATGCGGCGGACCTGTCGGTTCTTGCCTTCGTGCAGTTCCAGTTCGACCCAGGCTTCAGGCACGTTTTTGCGAAAGCGAATGGGGGGATCTCGGGGCGGCACCGTGGGCTGCGGATCCAGCAGAGTGACGCGACAGGCGCGGGTCTTGTAGTCCTGCAGGGCGACGCCGCGAGCGAGTCGGGCGAGGGAGTCGGGCGTGGGAACACGTTCCACCTGCGCCCAGTAGGTGCGGGGGTGGCCGCGTTCTGGGTCGAGGAGCCGGTGGTTCAAGCCGGGTTCATCGCTCAATAACAGCAGCCCCTCGGAGTCGGCGTCCAGGCGACCCAGCGCGTACACCCTCGGAGGAAACCCGAAGCCGGCGAGTGGCCGGTTGGGCGAGCCGTCCGGAGTGAACTGGGAGAGCACCCCGTAGGGTTTGTTGAAGGCGATCAACACGGGCCGAATCTCGGCGGAGGTGGTTCCCAAAACGAGTGGAAACATGGGCGGCGCGGCGCGGGATCGCGGCGGGTTCCGGAATTCCCGTTGGCATCCCGGCATCTTTCCCGCCACTATTGCCAGCGGAAGTGAGCGCCTCCCCCCCAGCCCCATCCGGATCCGCCCTGTTCAGTCGCGACGTGGTCGTGCTGAACAAGCAGGGAATCCACGCCCGCCCGTCGTCCCAGTTCGTCAAACTGGCCGGGCGGTTTGCCTGCGAGGTGCTGGTGGAAAAGGACGGCGAACAGATCAACGGCAAGAGCATCATGGGCCTCCTCATGCTGGCCGCTGGTCCGGGCAGCCAGCTGAAGATCATCTGCAGTGGCGAGGGCGCCGAAAAGGCGCTTGAGGAACTGGTCGCGCTGGTTCAAGCCAAGTTCGGCGAGGAGTGAGATTCTCAGATCGCAGCTCGGAGATCGAAGTTCGCAGATGGGAGATGGGAGATGGGAGTGGATCCCGCTGCGGCGGTTCGGCCGATGATTGAGCGCTGGATTGACGGTCCATTTCCGGATTCACTTTGGGAGCACGCATGTCTGACTTCAACATCCACTACGTCGCCAAGCTGGCGCGGATTGAACTGTCCCCCGCCGAGGAGGAGAAGCTGGGTACCCAGCTGGGCAATATCCTTGGGTACATCGCGAAGTTGAAGGAGGTCGACGTGACCGGTGTGGAGGCGACGGCGCACGCGTTTCCGCTGGTGAACGTGACCCGGCCCGACGTGGCGGGTGAGCCGCTGCCGCACGAGGCGGCGCTGTCGAATGCGCCCTCCCGATCCGGCGGCCTGTTCGTGGTGCCGAAGATCGTCGAGTAATCGAGCCCGTCCGCGTACGCCGCCCCTTTTCCTCCCCCAATGTCCCAGCTTCATCGTCTCACCCTTGCGGAACTCACCGGCCGTCTCGGCCGTCGCGAGTGCTCCGCCGTCGAGGCCCTTCAGGCGAGCCTCGATCAGATCACGCGCGTCGACGGGGACGTGCGCGCCTTCATGAGTTTCGACGCCGCGGACGCACGCGCGCAGGCGGAGGCCGCCGACCGCGATCTGGCCGCCGGCGTGACCCACGCCGCCAAACCGCTGCTTGGCGTGCCGGTAGCCCTCAAGGATGTGCTGTCGCATCGTGGACAGCCGCTGAACTGCTCCTCGAAGATTCTCGGCAGCTACCGGGCGCCCTATGACGCCACGGTGGTGGAGCGACTGAAGGCAGCCGGCGCGGTGGTGTTTGGCCGGTTGAACATGGATGAGTTCGCCATGGGCAGCTCGACCGAGACGTCCGCGTTCCAGCGCACGCTGAATCCCTGGGACCTGACCCGCATTCCCGGCGGCAGTTCCGGCGGCTGCGCGGCGAGTGTGGCATCGGGCATGGTGCCGGTGAGCATCGGCTCGGATACTGGCGGCTCGATCCGTCAGCCGGCCGCGCTGTGTGGCGTGGTGGGCGTAAAGCCAACCTACGGACGCGTCTCCCGCTACGGCCTCACCGCCTTTGCCAGTTCGCTTGACCAGATTGGTCCCTTTGCACGCACGGTGCGTGATGCGGCGCTCGTCACGGGCGTGGTGTCCGGCTACGACCGGCGTGATTCCACCAGCATCCCGCAACCGGTTCCGGATTACTTGGCGGCTCTCGAAACTGCGTCCGCGGGGTCGCGTCCGCTGGCGGGCATCCGGCTCGGCCTGGCGAAGGAGTACATGATTGGCGGTCTCGATCCCGAAGTGGATGCCGCGATGAAGGCCTCCGTCGCGCGCTTTGTGGAACTCGGTGCCGAAGTGGTGGAGGTCTCGCTGCCGCACAGCGACTATGCTGCGGCGACCTATTACATCATCGCACCCGCCGAAGCCTCCGCCAATTTGGCGCGCTTCGATGGCGTTCGCTATGGCGCGCGCGTCGAGGGCAAGGATCCGGCCGAGATGAATTCCCGGACGCGAGGGGCGGGCTTTGGCGCCGAGGTGAAGCGCCGGATCATCCTGGGCACCTACGTTCTCAGCTCCGGGTACTACGACGCCTATTATCTCCGCGCCCAGAAGGTGCGCACGCTGATCCGCCGCGACTTCCTGCAGGCCTTTGAGACGGTGGACGCGATCCTCACCCCGACCACGCCCTCGGCCGCGTTCCGCGTGGGCGAGAAGAGCGACGATCCGCTCCAGATGTACCTCAGCGACATCTTCACGATCTCCTGCAATCTGGCCGGCATTTGCGGCATCAGCGTGCCGTGTGGATTCACCGCCCCGAAGCCCGGGGTGCCGCGGCTGCCGCTGGGACTCCAGCTTTTGGGAAAGCCGTTTGGCGAGGAGACGATGTTCCGCATCGCCCACGCCTACGAACAGTCAACGCCCTGGCATCGCGAGCTGTCGCCGCTGAGCTGATGAACGCGGATCGAAGATGGGAGATCGGAGATGGGAGTTGGGATCAGCGGGACTCACTCCATGGTTTCGCTGTTTGGCTGTCTGGCCGGTTGGGCGGGGGACTTCCCCTCGGGTGACGGCGGCGCTGAGGTTGGTCGTCTTGTAGATAGGAGAGAGCCGCAGCCCTCCCCCACCCCATGAAGGGGGGCGGCGTTTCGGCGCCGCCGTGACCGACATCTCCTTCAACCCTTCAGCGTTTCAACCCTTCAACGGCCGCCTTCCGCTCGTTGACACCAATTGGATCTCGCGATTGCACAATTGCCCCGGCGGGCCGATGTTGATTCCACATGGAAGGCGGCGCAGCGCTGAGGCTGATCATCCGGGTGAACGCACTCGGGGCGTGGCGGCGTTGGGTGGCGCTGAAGGAGCAGTCGTGGATGCTCCTGGGCCTCGTGCTGCTCTTCCTCTCCGGATACGTTCTGCTGGCGTTTTCCATGTTCCAGTTCGGACTTCGCTTCCTGCAGCGATTCCCGGGACTGGGCGGCCTGCTGGTGGAGCGTCTGTTGTTTCTCCTGTTCGCCTTCCTGTTTGGCCTGCTCCTGCTCTCCAACCTGGTCATCAGCTACACCAACCTGTTCCGGAACCGTGAGACCAGTTTCCTGCTCACCGCGCCGGTGCCTTCGGGAACCGTGTTCCAGTGGAAGCTCATTGAATCCACGCTGCTCGCCTCCTGGGCCTTCCTATTCCTGATCGCCCCGCTGCTGGCGGCGTATGGGCTGGTGAACGGCGTGGCATGGCATTTCTACCCCGCGGTGGTGGTGCTGGTGGCGCTGTTCATCGTGCTGCCCGGCGCGGCGGGGGCGTCGCTCGCCATTCTGTTGGCACGGCATCTGGACCGGAAGGCGTTCCAGGTGATTTTGGTGTCGGCATTGCTGGTGGGGCTCGGGGTGCTGCTGTTTCAGCTGCGCCCGGAGAAGGTGACGGACGAGGAACTGGAGACTCGGGTGCTGGCGGTGATTGATCGGCTGCTGGATCGCACGCGGTTCTCCCAGTTTCCCTTTCTTCCCAGCTACTGGCTGAGTTCGAGCGTGCAGTCCTGGGCGGAGGGGGCGTTTCGCGCGGCGGGATTCTTTGTCCTGGTGCTGTTGAGCAACGCGCTCTTCTTCGGCTTCGTAGTCGCCACGCGATTGGGGAAGGCGTTCTACGAGGCGTCGAGTGAGGTGCAGAGTCGCGGCAGCCTGTGGATTCGCTGGCGCTGGTTTCAACGCCTGCAGGAGCGGCGACGGGAGCGACGCGAGGCATTGCCGGACTTCCGATTCCGATCACAGGGGCTGCTCGATGCACTGCTGGCGGTGGGCGGCTGGATTCCCTCCGACGTGCGGGCGCTGGTGGCGAAGGATCTTCGGGTCTTCTGGCGCGACACCACCCAGTGGGGGCAGACGCTGATGCTCTTCGGCCTGCTCGCCGTGTACGTGGTGAACATCCGGCATTTCACCCGGCAGCTGGACTCGCCGTTCTGGCTCGCGGTAGTCGGGTATTTGAACCTCGGTGCCTGCGCTCTGAATCTCGCCACGCTGACCACGCGGTTTGTGTTCCCGCAGTTCTCACTGGAGGGCCGACGGGTCTGGGTGGTGGGGCTGGCGCCGCTGGGATTGGTGCGGGTGGTGTGGTTGAAGTTCTGGTGCGCGACCCTCGGGACGCTGGTCGTGACGGCGGGGCTCACGCTGGTGTCCTGCGGCATGCTCCAGCTTGGCGCGGCCCGCACGGTGTTCTTCTGTGGAGCGATCACGGTGATGACCCTCGTCTTGAACAGCCTGGCGGTGGGACTGGGCGCCCTCTATCCGGATTTCAAGGAGACGAATCCGAGCAAGATCGTCAGCGGGTTTGGCGGCACGCTGTGCCTGGTGATCAGCTTTGCCTACATCGCCGGCTCGGTGGGCATCCTCGCCGTGGGCACGCCTTGGGGATGGGGAACGTCGGGCGTGGATGAATTTGATCCGGGCCGCGCCGTGTTTGTCTGGACCCTGTTCCTGCTGATCAGCGTGCTGGCCGGCTGGATTCCGCTGCGGCTGGGGTTGCGGCGGGTGGAGTCGGTGCAGCTCTAACCGCGTCCGGGGTTGGGAAATCCGTTCCCTTCTCGCGACTGGTCAGAAAGCCGTCCCCGGGCTTCAATGCGCCATGCGTTTCCCCGGAAGCTGGATCCTGGCCGGACTCCTGACTACATGCGGAGCCGGACTCGCCACCACCCTCCTCGCCGCCGGTGCTGAAACGCCTCCACCGTGGCCGGGCGATGCGTGGAGGGCGGCGCATCGCATCATCGATCTCCACGAGCACATCGAAGCCACCGAGCCGCGGATTCAGCGGGCGCTGGGCATCCTGGATCGCGCCGGGGTGGGGATTGGCGTGAACCTCAGCGGCGGAACGGTGACGATTCGCGGGACGAACGTTTCCGAATTCGAACGCACCC
>CANGMO010000190.1 GCA_947454295.1 Verrucomicrobiota bacterium
CTCCAGCACCCGGTAGAAGCGCGCACCGGCAGCGGGCACTGATCGGGTCTTGGGCGGGCCATTGTCGAGCCACTGCACACTGCCGCCAGTTCCCGGGACGGCAGGCAGGGCCGTAAAGATAGCGGCGGAATTGGTGCCCGAGAAATCGCCGGCGTGATCGGCATACTGCACGTAGTAGCGACGATCCGCACGGGTGGCGAACTCCACCAGGAAGCCCTGCGGCACAAAGCGATTGGTGATGACATTGAGGACATTACCGGTGGTGGGTGTCGCCAATGTCAGCGCCGCCCCATAGGCAGCCAGAGTCGGCGTCGGTGCAGTCACACGGTCGGAAACATAGTATTCCAGGAGGATCCGGCGGATCTCACCCGGAGCGATGCTGCCCGAATCCACCACGGCAGCGCCGGTGGTGAGATACACCTGCGCATTCTGCAGGAGGATGGAGTTGGTCCGGGAATCCACACCAAGGCCAGACACCGTCACAAACGTGCCATCCAACAACGACGGACCGGGGTTGGAAATCTCCACCGGCTGTTCCAGCAGGCCGGTCTGCGGATTCAGCACCGGCGCCGGCGCCGTCCCCACGAACACCGGTGGGGTAGGTCCCAAAAGCTGGATTGTCGAGTTGGTCACCAAGAGCGCGGAATTGGTGGAATTGGTGGAGACCAGGCCCGGAGCGAAGGCAAGGGAAACCGGCGAGCCCGTCAACCCCACCTTGCCCGCAAAGCGATTGTTCGCCCCGGTCACCAGCGCGGCGCTGAAATTGCCAATCAGCGTCTCGCCCGGAGTCGCCTTGGCGGTGCCGTTGAAGGTGCCGGTCACCCCAATTGCCCCCGCAGCGAGGCGCGAGACGTCGCTGGACCACACAACGCCTTCGGTGGACGCCGGCGCAAAACTCACATTGGTGTACACCGCCGGATCAAATCCGAGGCTGAAGGAGACGTTGGTTTCGGTGCTGTGCCCGGTGTAGAGCACCGGGAAGACGGCTCCCGATTCACTGAAACGCGGGGTATCGAGTCGGATGGCCGGATCGGGGAGCGCCAAAACCGTCAGCAGGCCGTACGCGGAGGTTCCGCCGTAGGCATTCGTGATTGCAGCCGTATAGACACCAGCGTTGGTAAAATCCACCGGGCCGACCGCCAGGGTTCCGTTGGTGGCGTTGGTCAGGACAGTCGCCCCGAAATACCATTGGATGGAGATGGGGGTGTTGCCTGCGGGAACCGCCGAAAACGTGGCCACTTGCCCCAGGTACACAATCTGGTTGGCCGGGGACGTGGAGAAGATGGCCGGAACGTTCACCGTCAGCACGGCTGGCGCGGAAACTACGGCACCTGACGCGTTCGACACCCGCACGGAATAGCTCCCGGCCGCGGTGCCGTCCGGAATGGTGAACGAGAAGGTGCTGTTTGTGGCGGCATCAATGTTGGTGCCCGACTTCAGCCACTGATAGGCAAGCGGAGCCGTGCCGGCGGCGACCACGCTGAAGGTGACGTTCGTGCCCACCACCGCCACTTGGCTTGCCGGCGGCGTGGTGATCGTGGGTGCCACCTGCGCCGTCGCAGTGGAGGCCATCCACGCCGTCGCGGCCGTCAGGGCCAGGAGCGCGCGAGCCGCGACCGCAGCGGACCTGCGGAAGCCGAGGGCAAACAGGGGCGTCAGGAAAAACATCGAAATCAAGGGCTGGATCGTCCGGGTACCCCGGACAGGGGGCCGCAACTTCCGACGAAGCCCCGGGAGGGGCAAGGAAAACCTTCGAGTCCCGGCTTCCCCGGTTGAAGCCTGCCGCAGCGCCGCACGCTTTGAATCCTCTGGCGTGACCAACCCCGTGCCGGGGCGGATCAGATCACCGTTCCGTTGGGAATCACACGCCCCTTCGGAATGATCAGCACACCATCGCGAACGTAATAGAGCGGATGATCCATGTTCTCCGGCTTGCCGGCCGGGCTGAGGACGCAGGCCTCGCCGATGCGGGCGTTCTTGTCCACGATCGCATTGTCGATCCGGGTGCCCCGGCCGATGCCGATCGGAATGCCCTGGTTCTCGGCCTGGTTGAGGCGGGAGGGAGTGTCGTAGTAATCGGCACCCATCATGACCACGCGGCTCAGCGCCGCTCCTTCCTCAAGGATGCCACGAATGCCCACCACGCTGTGCTGGATGCGGGCCTTGTTGATGATGCATCCGTCCGAGATGACCGCGTGCTCGATGGCGGCGGCATTGATCTTGGACGGCGGCAGGAAGCGCGGGCGGGTGAAGACGGGGGGATCGAAGAAATTGAATTTGGGCCGCTCCGCCGTCTGATCGAGGCTCGCCTCGAAGAAGCTGCGAATGGTTCCGATGTCCTCCCAGTAACCCTGAAACACGTTGCTGAACACCCGGTGCGTCTGAATTGCGCCAGGGATGATGTGCTTTCCGAAATCCGTCAGGTTGTTGTCGAGAAGTTCGAAGAGGACGTCGCGGTTGAAGACGTAAATGCCCATCGACGCGAGGTAGAACTGCTCGTCCCCCTTGACGCCCAGGCTGGCATAGCTGGCCCGATCCAGCTTCAGCGAATCCAGCAGCGCGGGATCCTTCGGCTTCTCCACGAAACGCGTGATCCGCCGCTCGCCATTGATGGCCATGATCCCCAGCGCGGACGCCTCGCGGGCGGGCACCGGCATGGTGGCGATCGTCAGATCGGCGGAGCTCTCCTCGTGCGCTTCGATGATGCGCCGGAAGTCCATGCGGTACAGCTGATCCCCTGAGAGAATCAGCGCGTAATCAAAGTTGGTGTTCCGGAAGTGCTGGAGGTTTTTCCGGACGGCATCCGCGGTGCCCTGGTACCAAGAGCTGCTGGAGAAACTTTGTTCCGCAGCCAGGATCTCAACGAAGCCGCCATTGAAATGGTCGAACTTGTAGCTCTGGGAAATGTGACGGTGCAGCGACGCGGAGTTGAACTGCGTCAGGAGGTAGATCCGCTTCAGGTCGGAGTTGAGGCAGTTCGAGATGGGGATGTCCACCAGCCGGAACTTGCCCGCCAGCGGCACTGCCGGCTTGGCGCGCTCCTCGGTCAGCGGGAACAGACGGGTTCCCTGCCCGCCGCCCATGATGATGGCGAGCGTGTTGTGGCTGTAGGAGACGTGACGCGATGCGGGCATGGGAAGAGTGTAGTTTTGCGGTTCGGACGTCGTGCGAAGGAATACCCCCAACCCGGGAGTGGTTCAAGCGGCGAGAGGGTTCCAGAGAAAATGGATCGATCGGTCCCTCACACGCCGGTTGAGTTCGACGGTCCCCTGGAGCAGGATAGATGGCAACGGAGCCAGTCCCGATGCCCATCACCCGGATCAAACTTGAGGCCCGCGAACGGCAGGTCCTCGCGCCGTACGCCCAATTGAGCGCGGAAACCCGTGGCCGCGCCCACGCTGAGCCGCCCCCGGAGTGGCGCACCGGATTCCAGCGCGACCGCGACCGGGTCATTCACTCCCGCGCCTTCCGCCGACTGGAATACAAGACCCAGGTGTTTCTCAACGGCACCGGCGACCATTTGCGAACGCGCCTGACCCACACCATCGAAGTCGCCGCCATTTCCCGGAACATTGCACGGGCACTTCAGCTCAATGAGGATCTCGCGGAGACCATTGCCCTCGCCCACGATCTGGGGCATTCCCCGTTCGGACACACCGGGGAAACCACGCTCGACCGGCTCATGCGGAAGCACGGCGGCTTTGATCACAACCGCCAAAGCATGCGAGTGGTGGATCAATTGGAGCAGAAGTACCCGAGGTTCGCTGGGTTGAATCTCTCGTGGGAGGTGCGGGAAGGACTCGCCAAGCACCAAACCGACTTTACCGCCCCGCCCGGCTCCCCGCCGGCGCCGCTGCGGCAGCCCTCGCTGGAGGCTCAAATCGCCAATTTGGCGGATGAAATCACCTACTACAGCCACGATCTCGACGACGGCCTCGACTGCGGTTTGTTGGATGAAAAGCAGCTGCTGCGCGAGGTGGAGGTCTGGTCGGCGGCGGCGCGGAAGGTGCGGCGGGTATTTGGCGCGCTGCCCGACGAAAGCCGTCGCTACTACACGATCCGTGAAATCATTGATCAGCAGGTGACCGATGTGGTGACCACAACGGAGGCCGCGATCCAGGCCGCCGGTGTAGACTCCGCCGATGCCGTTCGCGCCTGCGCGAAGCCGCTTGTCCGCTACAGCCCGAAGCGTCGCAAGGCCAACCTGCAGTTGAGGACCTTTCTCTATCGCAATCTGTACTACAACCCCGCCGTGGCCGGTCCGAACAATCGCGCCGCCAAGATGCTGGGCGAGGTGTTCAACTACCTGCTCACACACCCAAAAGAGACTCCGGTGGCGGTGCGTAGGCGTTCCCGCAAGGAGGGCTGGGAACGCGCCGTCTGCGACCACATCGCGGGAATGACGGACCGCTACTGCATTCACGAGCACCAGCGCCTCTTCGGCCTCAGCGTCGCACCGTGACGCGCGCCGGCACCGGTCAGCGACGGCACTCCAGCAGTTGCCGGCGGGTGGCCTGCAGACGATCGATCACCACGTGGGTCATGCGCCGCATGATCTCGTAGCCGAAATGGTGATCCTGATCGCATTGCTCGCGCAGGCGGGTGCCGTAGAAGGAAATCGCCGTCACCGGCTCGAGCGCCCGGGCATCGAAGTTCCAATGGCAGGGCGGAAACAGCCAGGACCAGCCGATCACCTCGCCCGCACCCAGCAATTGGACTTCGACCGGGGCCTCATCGCGGAGATGCGCCTCCAGGGCCACGCGGCCCGATTGGATCAGGTAGAACCGGTTCGCCGGCTCTCCCTCACGAAACAGAAACTCCTCGGCACGGCACCGCACCGACACGGCATTCACCGCCAGGTGCTGCAGGTGCTCCGGCGCGAGGTCGCGTAGAAACGGATGGGATGCCAGCACCCGGGTAAAATCCCGGGCAGAATCGGTTTCCGGAAACTCCTGCGCCGGTGCCCCCTCTGCGCCAGCGGGGGAAGGGGCCAGAGGCGTCGAATTGGTAGGTTCGGAGTCGGCATTCATGGAAGGCAAGGTTCCCAAGCGTGATTCGCGGATTGATTCCACCGTCGTTCGTCAGTCGCTCCCCTGCTCTCCCGGAGTTGTGAAAGCCGCGTCGGGATTTGTTGATGGAGCGTCAGAGTCCCAGCTTCGTGAGCTCGCGTTCCAGGGCCACCTGGAACTGCTGCAAATCGGCATTTGGGGGCCGGTACCCCTTGGTGTCGGGCACCAGTCCGGGGCGCCCGTACTGGTCGACATACCAGGTTCCGCCCTGGCCGTCGCTGAACTTCACCCGTCCGCTGACCACCATTCCTGGACGCGTCACCGCATCCACGGTCACGTCCACACTGCCTCCCACCGGGGCCTCGGCCTCGCCGAATCCATCCCCACCACCTTCCGGCGGACCGTCAGCTGGAGATGCAGTTGCCGTCGGGGCTGGAGCCACCGGCTTGACGGGCTCAGGCTTGACCGGCGGTTCGGAGTCCTTGGGCAGCACCTTCAGGTCATCGACCAGAAAACGGGTCTCCATGTAGGTCAACCGAAGTCCAAAATCCTTCTCCAGCTGTTTCTGGAGTTCGGAAAGCTTCA
>CANGMO010000191.1 GCA_947454295.1 Verrucomicrobiota bacterium
CCGAGCTTGCGGCCATCGATCCAGAGTTCGCCGGCCGACGCGTCGAGGTTCAAGGTCACCGGCCCCGCCTTGGCCACGTTGATCTCCGTGGCAGCATACAGACCAATCGTCCCCACCCACTGCGAGCGCCGCGTGACTTCCTGGATGAGCGATTGGCTGAGCTTGCCGCTCACCAGCGAATACACGGGCGCCCACATGCGATCGGTGAGCGGCTTTTCCCACATCGAATTCGCCAAACCGTTCTGTTGATCGGTATGGGTCAGGACATAGAGACGCCAGCGACGCGCCACGCCACCGTGGCTGGCGTCGTAATCGCCGGGCTTGCCGAGACGGGAAAGGAAGGCAAAGAGATCGAGTTGTTCCTGCTCGTTGAGCGGATCCATCAATCCGGAAGGCATCAGCGACAGCGTTCCGAGTTCGCGCTTGGCCACCTCATTCTTGGCGATCGACTGCTCGGCACCGGTGGCCACGCGCAGCACAATTTCCTGCGCCGTCTCGCGGGCCAGCGTTCCGGAATAGTCGCTGCCGTCGCGGGTGCTCACGACCACGGTGCCGTAGCCTTCCTTGATCTTGGCGTTCGGAAGCAGGACCGACTCAACGAGGTAATCCACCGGCGCGCTGGCACCGATACTGGTCATGTCTGGCCCAACACGTCCTCCGGCGCCGCCGATAGCATGACAGCCGGTACAGGCGAGATCGGAGCGCCGGTAGATGCGTTCGCCCCGAACCGGATCGCCCTGCGATGCCGCCTTGGCGGCCAGCTCGCGGACCAACTGACCAGTGAAGGCCTGCGTATCAGCGGCGAGCCCTGACGCCTTGGCCAGGGCCACGACGAGATCCATTTCACTGCGACCGCCTTCGCGCGCGACGCGCATGCCCGCGCGGGCCGACGCCTGCGGCACCCCGGAGGCGGGCAACGCTTCGGCGACCGCCTTGGCCGCCCCCTTCACCGAAAGCACCTGACGCCAAAAATCGGTGGCCACGGATTCCTCCTGGATCGACCGGGCCGAAGCCACGAGAACCGGAACGGCGCGACCGAGATCCAATCCCGCCAGCGCGGTAGCTGCCTGACGACGCACCGCAGGATCGCGTCCGTCGCTGGTGAGCGACGTCAGCGCCTCAATCGCTCCCTTGCCGCCAATGGACCGCAGGGCCCCGATGGCCGCCGCACGTGCCGTCTCCGAGCTCCCGCTCGCCGCGGCCACTTCGGGAATCCGTGCGAAGGCAGTTCCAACGTTCTTCCAGACACCCGCGAGCCGCAGCGCTTCCACCTTCACGGCATCCGACGGGACGTCGAACAACCGCGCCACCGCCTCCGCCGATCCGGAAGGCCGGGCATTCCGCAGACGTGCGGCATCGGCCAGCGAGCGCAGGGCCCGCACTCCGGCGGCCTCGTCGAATCCGCCGGAAAGCGCCTGATCGAACAGCGCCTGCAGCTCCCGCGGCGTCCCCGCCGAGCCAATCAGCTCGATCCAGGGTCCCTTGCCATCGCGACCGAGGGGATGATCTGCGAGCAGGCGGCCAAGCACTCGGCTGGCCTGCTCCGGCTTGATGGCCTTTAGCGCGAATTCGAGCTGCTTCTCATGACCTTCCGGCTTCCACGCCCCGGATTGCAGCGCGGCGATCCAGACTTCGGAGAGATCGTTGATGGTGAGCCAGACAGCGTAGTCGAGAGTGCTGTCCATCGGCTCATCGAGCGCCGACAGGGCCAGCGCCGCGGCTTCCGCGGTACGAATTTTGGCCAGGGCTCGCAGGGCCTCAAGTCGCACCCGCGGGGTCGGGTCATGGACCAACTTGCTCAGCAGCGCGAGCCGATTGGGTGAGCTGGCAGAAGGACTTTCGACAGCAGTCAGCTGGAGTTGTCCGGCCAGTCCAAGAGCAGCCAGCGCGGGAAACCAGGAGGAACGGGGAAGTGTCATCGCGGGAAAAATCGGGGATTCAGGTATGAAGGAGACCGACAGCGTGGATTAGCGGCTGAGCTGACGGGCCACTGCGGTGCGAAGGTTTCCATCCTGCGACGCGGCGATTTCAGCCACCAGGGCGGGATCGGGTTTCTCAAAGGCCTCCTGAATCCAGAGGGCTTCGAGCTTGGCGCGCGGATCCTTCTGCCGCGCCAGCCAGGGCTTCACCTGCGGCAGAACCTTGGCGGCTCCACGCTGACGCAACACCGAGCGCGACTGCTCCTGTTCCCAGCCACTCGCGGACAACGTGCGATCGAGCAGTTCGATGACCGAGAGCTTGGTCAGATTCTGACGCGGCGCGACCGGCGCCTTTTTGGCGGCGATCCGCCAGATACGCCCGTGCTCCTTGTCGCGACGCGGATCGCGAAAATCCACCTCGCCGTGCTGGATGATCGGATTCGACCAGTCGGCTACATAGAGCGCGCCATCGGGTCCAAAGCGCAGGTCAATCGGACGGAAGGTCACGTTGGTCGAGCGAATGAGATCGGGCATCTCGCGGGTCTGGAAGGTGGAACCCACTTCATTCATGACGAAGTGCACCACGCGATGCGCCCGGAAATCGCAGGTGATCGCGCTTCCCTGCCAGTCGGCCGGGAAGTTGGGGCTGTGCACCAGCTCAAGGCTGGCGAACTTGGGATAGCTGCCCGGGCTGATGCTGTCGGCCTCGCGGCGCATGTCGGAATAGGTGAAATAGGTCGCCCCTTCCATCGCGTGATACACGCCCTTGCCGCCGGCGCCGTCGGTGAAGAAGGAGTTGCCGAACTGGTCCCAGTGATGCCCCCAGGGATTGCATCCGCCCTTGGTGAAGATGCTCATCGCCCCGGTGTCGGGATTAAACCGCCAGATTCCCGCGCTGTTCAGCCGACGCACACCAAAGGGCGTTTCGATGTGCGTGTGGGTGTAGATCGACTGGTTGAGATACAGGTGACCGTCATAGCCCCAGCGCAGCGTGTGGAGATTATGATGGGTGTCCTCGGTGCCGAAGCTGGAGAGGACGATGGTTTTCTGATCGGCACGTCCTTTGCCCTGGACGTCAGCGAAGTGCAGCAACTGGCTACTGGCCGCGACATAGACGCCACCGCGGTTGTCGGGCAGGACGCCGGTGGGAATCAGCAGACCACTCGCGAACACGGTGTGCTTATCCGCGTGACCGGAGCCGCTCGAGTCTTCGAGCACCACGATGGAATCCGTGGCGGGCTGGCCGGGCTTGATCTGGGGATATACTTCAGAGGATGCCACCCACAGGCGGCCCTGGGCGTCCCAGTTCATTTGGATCGGCTTGTGGAGAAGCGGGTTTTCGGCCCACAACGACACCTCGAACCCGTCGGCCACTTCGAAGGTAGGGACAGGCTGCGGAGCGCGCGGTGCGGGAGTGGGAACGACCGCGGTCACAGGAGGCGTATTGCGGTTAAAGCTTCGGCTCTCGCTGAAATATCCGAAGAGCGCATCACCAAACGTCGCGCGAGCCCGGCCCACAGCTTGGGGATCCGGGTTTTCCACATTCTTCAATCCGGCAATCACTCCATCCCACTCTTCGACCAGCGGATCAAAGCGGGGAATCTCGACCGCGTTCTGTCCCTGCTCGTGTTTCCGGAAGCCGAAGATGTAGGTCCAGTTCTCCGGCCGCCACCGATGGAAGAAGTACTCGTTCTTCTTGAGGATCGCGGCGCGAAGCATGTCGGTGGAGGATGCCGGTTTCGCCCGGAGCCGCAGCGATTCGGCAATCAGGTCGGCCACCTGCTCATAGCCCTTGGGGCTCAGCGCCACGCCGAACTCACTTACGCCCGGAGTTCCGTACAGTCCCTTGATGCCCTGGTTCAGATGATGCAGGGAGACATACCCGGCACCCTGCTCGGTGGCCAGGTTGCTGAGCGCCTTGGCGACCGAGGCCATCACGACATTGTGAGCGCCAGGGTCCGGCAGCCCAGCCGACGGGCCCTGGGGCACCGGGGAAAGCAGGACAAACCGCACCGGCTGGCCGCTCACTTCATTGATGGCAGCCATCAGCTGCTTCATCCCGCTGATGAAGTGGGTGAGCTGCGCCTCGCGATCCGCGGGGGTGGCGGCTTCGACCAGTTCGAGCCCAGCCGTGGTACCGTAGGACAGGAAGGCCACGGTCGGTTTCACCAGCGCCAGCTGTTCCTTCACGCGCTTGAGCCAGTCTGCCTCCGACTTGTTCCAATCGAAGCTGGCGCGGGCGCGTCCCATCGGGGAATCACCGGCCCAGCCGAGGTTCCGGAAGGTCACCTTGCGATCCGGGTAGGCGGCGGTCAGGCGTGTTTCGATGAAGCCATAGTCGCCTTCGCGTTCGATGAAGGTGTCCCCAATGAAGAGAACCCGGTCGCCGTCCCGGAGTTCGAACTTCTCCGCGGCGCGAGCCGCGGCAAGCGGGAAGGCGACAGAGGCGACAAGGGCGAGGAAATGAAGGACGCGGCGCATGGGCGTGAAACGGTTCAAGCGGGTGAAGGACGAGGGAAACCTTCCCGACATTCGGTCGGTCATGCAAGTCACCGGACGATTCCCTTTTTCGTGACGCCACTCCCTCCGCATCGCAGGGTCCCGGAATGCTCTCCCGTCTGATCCGGCGCCTCCCGGCATGCCTGCTCGCGGTCCTCGGCACGATTGCCCAGGGCGCCGACAGCAGCTTTCCGGTTGAGATCATCGTGGACACCGCCCGTCCCGGGCTACGCCTGGAGCCCATCTGGCGATTTTTCGGCGCCGATGAGCCCAATTACGCCACCCAGCCCGATGGCCAAAAGCTCCTGGGACAACTCGGCCAACTGGATACCCGGACTCCCACCTTCTTTCGTGCCCACAGCCTTCTCAGCTCCGGCGACGGCACGCCGGCACTGAAATGGGGATCGACCGGAGCCTATGGCGAGGATGGTCGCGGACGGCCGATCTACGATTGGACAATCGTGGACGGCATTTTCGACAGCTATCGCAAGTCGGGGCTGCATCCCTATGTTCAGGTTGGCTTCATGCCCGAGGCGCTCTCGGTTCGTCCGGCGCCGTATCGCCACCATTGGAAGCCGGGGGATCCATACGGCGACATCTACACCGGCTGGGCCTATCCCCCGAAGGACTACACCAAATGGCAGGAACTGAACTACCAATGGGCGCTCCATTGCCTGAAACGATACGGAAAGTCCGAGGTGGACCAATGGTGGTGGGAGGTCTGGAATGAACCCAACATCCCCTACTGGAAAGGAACGCCGACGGAGTATCATAAGCTTTACGATTACGCCGTGGCTGGAATCCGACAGGCACTTCCGCACGCACGGGTCGGCGGGCCGGAATCCACCGGACCCCGCGATGCGGGAGCCGCCAAGTTCCTGCGCGACTTCCTCGAGCACTGCCTGCGCGGCACCAATCATGCCACCGGCCGGATCGGGTCACCGCTCGACTTCATCTCCTTTCACGCCAAGGGCGCACCGGGGGTCACCAACGGCCACGTGCGCATGGGCATCTCGGCGCAATTGCGGGACTTCGATGCCGGATTCGGAATCGTTGCGAGTTTCCCGGAACTGCGGTCGGTGCCCATTGTGATTGGAGAGTCAGATCCCGACGGATGCGCCGCCTGCTCCGCTGAGCTCTATCCGCAGAACGCCTATCGCAACAGCGCC
>CANGMO010000192.1 GCA_947454295.1 Verrucomicrobiota bacterium
CCGTTTGAAGGGCGAGCTTCGTGACCCAGGAGGCGAAATTCCGGGCTGCGTGGTGCTGCATCGCGTCGGGCGTGCCATACACCACGTCAAATCCCGCGCGCAGTCCCTCCAGCAGCTTCGGAATCTCCTCGGGCGGGTTTTGCAGGTCGTCGTCCAGGGTGATGACCGTCTTCCCCCGTGCCGCCCGAATGCCCGCCAGCAGGGCCGGATGCTGCCCGAAATTGCGTCCCATGCGGAACCCGACCACTCGCGCGTCTTTTCCCGCGAGCTTCTCAATTTGCTCCCAGGAGGCGTCCCGGCTGCCGTCGTCGACGAGGATCAATTCGAAGTCCCCCAGCGGCGAAACGGCCGCCGTCACACGACGGTGCAACTCCTCCAGGGTCGAGGCAGAGTTGTAAACCGGAATGACGACGGACAAGGTGAGCATGCGAGGGATGGACCATCGGCGGCAGCATCTGATCCATGCCTCCGAGCGCCTTCAGAGGGAGCCACAGACGCTGGTCCTGGGCAAGCGTCGCGTCGGCGGATGCGGCGAGTGTCGATCCACCCGGCTGGTTGAAATGCACGTCCCGATCCCGGACCGGAACGGGTGGCGCCGCCGTCAGTCCGTCAACGGCGGTTCCGGTGCAGCAGCCCGAGGCAGGGAGGGGTTCGGGCGTCGTTCGTTCAGACGGGCGATCAGCTCGGGAATCGCCTCCCGCAAGGGGGATTCCTGCAAGTACGCCTCAGCCTGGGCCTTCTTTCCCCGGGCGCGCAGGGTGACGTAGACGTGCAATTCAAAATGGAGCCGAAGGCCGGTAGCCGGCTCCTCCAATCCCAACTCTTTGAGCACGGCAATCAACGCCTCAACGGTGGAATGACGGTTGTCCCCCTGTTGCTCGCGCAGCGCGTATCGGCTCGGGCCGGACAGGGAGAGACGGACGGTGCGTCCCCAGGTTTCCACATGACGCAGCATGTCGCCCGACTCCCGCCAGCTCCCGTCGAGCAGCAGCAGCTGGACCTTGGAGGGATCCGGAGCGGGAACGACGGTGGTCAGCGATTCGATCGGCTCACCCCGTGGATGCAGAATCCAGAGCTCGCGAGGCGGCAGCACCAACGCTGCGCGGTCGGGTGGAACGCCGCGGGTGTAGGTGTGGACCCGGGATCCGGGCACCGCCCGCTCGATGAGCTTGCCGGTGCTGGTGGGACGCCACTGCTCGCGGGGATGCATGAGCAGGTCCACCTGAAGCGGACACCCCACGGCCGGAATACCGTCGCAGATGCACCAGCGCGGCGGAAGCCGGCACCGGTCGCATCGCTCGGTGCCTGCCAGGACCACGCTTCGCGCCATAGAGAGGAAGGATCACGGATCCGGCTCCCCTGGTGTCAATGGCGCGTCGCGGCTTTTGGATGGGCCCCGTCCTCGATGCAGACCAGGCTGCTGAAGGTCCGTATGAAGAGCTGCCTGCCGGCAATCGCCGGCGTGGCCATGCAAAGTTCACCCAGGGAATTCACCCGCTCGATGCGAAAGCTGTCGCCGGCTGGAATCACGTAGGTGTCTCCATCCTCGCTTAGGCAGAACACCCGGTCGCGATAAGCCCACGGCGAGGCGGTGAACCCGACCGTTCCCTCGGTGCGCATTCGCTGCTTCGGATAGATCTCGGCGCCGGTGGCGGCATTCCGGCTGTTGAAGAACCCGAAATCCCACAGCACGTAGAACCGATCGCGGTAGAGCAGGGGCGACGGATTGTACGGCGAGGCGTTGGGGTGCATCCAGGCGATGTACCGGCTCTGCGACTCGCTATCGGGAAGGGTGAGGTCACCACTGGCCCCCGGGCGGACGGCGTATACCGGCTTGTTGGGCTTGAGGTTGTCGCCCACGTAACCGGCGGCCAGATACAGGAGTCCGTTGGATTCAAAGGGCGTTGGGATGGCGATCGTGGACATGCCACGAATCGTCCACAATTCCCGGCCGTTGAGATCATAGCTGCGCACCTTGTTCCGGCCGGAAATCACCAACTCGGTACGGAGCGGGTTCTTCCATACAAATGGGGTGGCAAAATTGGTCGGCTCGTCGCGGTCTACCCGCCAGATCTCGCGTCCGGTGCGCTTGTCGAAGGCGGCCAGGGAAGAGTGCTCCTGATTGTCGGAAACCACGTACAGTCGGTCCCCGTCGAGCACGGGCGAGGCGGCGGTGCCCCAGCCATATACGGTTTTTCGGGCGGGCAGCGGTTGCTTCCAAATCACCTTTCCGTGGTAGTCGAGGCAGAAGACACCCACCGAACCAAACAGGACGTACACATGCTTGCCGTCGGTCACCGGGGTCTCCGAGGCGTGGGTGTTCTTGACGTGGATTGAGCTCGCGGGGACTCCCGTCTCCAATTCGGTGGTCCAGCGGATGGCCCCGGTCTTCCGGTCCAGGTCGAGTGCCAGCCACCGATGCCGGTGGCTGGAAGCAGGACGTTCGCCACCAAAGTAGAGTCCCTTCTTCGGCGCCTCCTCCTGTCCCTCGCTCACCGCGGTGGTCACGAACACGTGATCGCCCCAAACAATGGGTGAGGACCAGCCGCGCCCAGGAATCGGGGCCTTCCAGGCGATGTTGGTCTCGGTGTTCCAAACCAGCGGCAGCTTGTCCGAGGTGCCAATGCCCCTCGACTCTGGCCCCCGAAACTGGGGCCAGGTCTCCTGGGCGAGCACAAGACGGGTCGCCAGAAGGCCTCCCCCGAGGAGGGCCTGAAACAGGCGGACGAGAAGCGAGGCGTTCACGAGGGATCCATACCCCGTCCATCGCGTGGGAGCAATGCGCGGACGGCCGGGGGTTCCCTCGGTGCCGGCTTTCGGACGGGATTGCGAGCGCATCTTGCTTGGAGCCAATAGTTTTGCGGTTTGCGTCAAACCTGGCTCCCTGGCACGCATCGAAAATGTTGCCCCGGACCGCCTGGGCGACTCTTTAAAAAAGGCGCCGGGTTCAATCGGCACAACCAATTGCCGTGATGAGCCTTCCCCGTATTTGATGAGATAATACGAGCATATAAGAGCAGGTTGTTAATAGTTTCTTATTGCCTATCAAATGACGGGTTTGTTACACAGTCACCGTTCCACCCTAAATAGGTCCACCCTGGGCCTTGCTCTGTGAGCTCTTCCGTCGTCAGGCGGTAGATGTTTTGTCACGCGGTATTGAAAAGGAAGGGTTCATGTCGGCAGCGGTCGTTCCCAATCAACACGCTCCAACCATGTTCAATAAACCACGATGGGCCGTCCTTCTGATGGCGGTAACTTCAACCCTGATCTCCAGTCAGGTTCGCGCGGCGGCGCCGCCGAACCCGCTGGGATTCATGAACTTTTATACGTTCAACGGGGATCAACGAGTCGCGATTCAATCGGGGACTGCCACGCCTGACGGATCGTATTATCCCAAGCGTGCCGAGGGGCCGTACAATGGGTTTCCAGGGCCGGATCCCGGTGACGATGACACCACGCCCCCGGGGGATACCCGCGACAACTACAACATGGTTCTCAAGGGCTATTTCTACCCGCCAAAGACCGGCAAGTTGCAGCTCGCCATTGCGACCGACGACGCCGGACAGCTCTACGCGAGCACCGACGACAACCCTGCCAACAAGAAGGCATTGGCGAGTGAATCGCAGTGGAACGGGCAGCGCAGTTTCTTTGGTGCCTTTGATGGTGCTACCGCCACACGTCGAACGGTGATCACGACTGGCGACGCTCCGGTGCCGCGGCCGGAAAACTGGACGCCCTTCATTGCCGTAACCAAGGGCAAGCCGATCTATATTGAACTGGTGGGGACCGAGTTCGGCGGCGGCGACAACGCGGCGATCGCCTACCGGTTCGATGGCGATGCGGACTTTGCCGATGGCGACAAGCCCATCCCGGGCAGCCTCCTGTCGCCCTTCGTACTCCCTGCGGCGGCGGCGATCATCCGGCAGCCGTCCGATGTTGCCGCCTACGACGGAAATGCGGCGGCGTTCTCGGTGGCCGTGGATGCACCGCCGTCCGTTTCGATCACCAACATCAAATGGACGAGGAACGGGGCGGATGTTCCGGACAGCAACACGAACACCATCCGATTGACCGCCAAACTGGCCGATGACGGCGCCAAGTACACGGCGATCATCACCACCAGCTCGGGCGTTCTGACCAGCGCAGAAGCCATATTGAATGTGTCGTCCTTCACCTCGGAGTTCGCACGTGGCGTGGTCAAGTTTGAGGCCTGGACCGGGCTGAGCGGCACGTCGGTCAGCGGCCTGGTGGACGATCCTCACTATCAGGACACACCGGATGACACCCGGGTTCTCGCGGGGATCGACACGCCCAATGGGTACGCGGACAACTACGGTGCCAGGGTCTCCGGCTATATCATTCCGACCGAGTCCGGGAGTTTCCGATTCTTCCTTCGCAGCGATGACGCGTCGCAGTTCTTCCTGAGCAAGAACGAGACGGCTCCGAATCCCGCGTCGGACACGCCATTGGCCGAGGAAACCGGCTGCTGCAATGCGTTCCTGGAACCCTTGAATGCGAACGGTGACCCCAACAACCAGACGTCGCAGACGCCTGTGACCCTGGAGGCGGGAAAGAAGTACGCGTTCATCGCGCTCTTGAAGGAGGGCGGCGGCGGCGACTACCTGCAGGTGGCGATGCGAAAGGAGGGGGATGTCACCCTGGCCAGCGCCCTCAAGCCAATCTCTGGCGCGCTGGTTGGCGCCAATGTCCGACCGACCAAGGGAACTCCCACGATCACCGTTCAACCGGTGGTGCCCGATCATCTGGAGGAGGGGGCTACCTGGACGTTCTCGGTGGATGGTGCCGTCCTGCCCGCGGGCTACAATTACCCGCTGCTGGTGCAGTGGCAGAAGGACCGCGTCGACATCCCGGGTGCCACCGGGAAGACGCTCAAGATTGCCGGCGTGAAGCCTGCCGATTCGGGAAAGTATCGGGCCGTGGTGAGTGCCCCGAGCGGCAACTCGCTTCCGAGCGCTGAGATCACCGCCACGGTGGTCTCGGACAAGATCCCGCCCACGGTGGTTTCGGCGCTGAGGTCGTTCTCCAGCGACACCAAGGTGCTGGTCAGCTTCTCCGAGCCGGTGTCGAGCGGCACCGCGACGACCGTGGGCAACTACAAGATCAACAACGGAGTTTCCGTGAGCGCCGCCAAGCTCAGCGCCAACGGACTCGTCGTGGAACTGACCACCAGCACCATCGCCAAGGGGTCCAAGAACCAACTCACGGTGAGTGGCGTGCAGGATGTTCACGGCAACACCATTGCCGCCAACAGCGCGGTGGATGTGGGGGTCCAATACGGTGTGTACCTGGTGACTGCCGATCCCGGCCCGCTGACCTTTGCTGGCGATCAGGCGGTCAACCAGCACCTGCTGGACCGCGGGTTTGACGTGGCGCTGGCTCGTGGTTCCGATGTTCCTGACGACGGCTCGACTGCCGTGGGACGCGACCTGATTGTGCAGTCGTCAAGTCTCGGATCCGGGACGGTTGAGGTGAACGGAATCGGTAAATTCCGAAACTTGGCGATCCCGGTGATCGAGTGGGAGGCCTCGAATGTGGATGCGTTTGGCTTCCAGGAAGCCAA
>CANGMO010000193.1 GCA_947454295.1 Verrucomicrobiota bacterium
GTTACACGGAATTCTGTATGTTTACCGGCACCTACACCGCGATTGTCACCCCCTTCAAGAACGGCCGCATCGACGAGGCCGCACTCGAGAAACTGGTCAAGGCCCAGGTGAAGGGCGGCGTGGACGGCATCGTGCCCGTGGGCACCACCGGCGAGTCGCCCACCCTCGACCACGACGAGCATCTGCACGTCATCGACCTGGCGGTCCGCTTCGCCAAGGGGCGCGTGAAGGTCCTCGCCGGCACTGGCGCGAACTCCACCCAGGAGGCGATCGAACTCACTTGCGCGGCCGAGAAGCTCGGCGCCGATGGCACGCTTCAGGTCGCGCCGTATTACAACAAGCCCACCCAGGAGGGGGTGTTCCAGCATTTCCGGGCCATCGCCACGGCCACCAAACTGCCCATCGTGCTGTACAGCATTCCGGGTCGCTGCGGGATCGAGATCGGCGTGGATACCACCGCGCGTCTGGCCCGTGAGTGCTCCAATGTCATCGGCATGAAGGAGGCGGGTGGCGATGCCGATCGCGTGAGCCGGCTGATGGCCGCCTGCGGCCCCAAGTTTGTGGTCCTAAGCGGTGACGACTCCCTGACCCTGCCGTTCATGTCGGTGGGCGCTCGCGGTGTGATCAGCGTAGCGTCCAACGTGGTCCCCGCCCTGGTCAGCGGCATGGTGCGCAAGTACGCCGCCGGCGACGTGAAGGGCGCGCTCAAGGCGCATCAGCGGTTGTATCCGCTGTTCAAAAACCTGTTCGTCGAGACCAATCCGACGCCCTGCAAGGCGGCCCTGTCGCTGCTGGGCATGATGTCCGACGAGGTGCGTCTGCCGCTGGTCGCCCCGACCGCCGCCACGCGCACGCTCATGGAGAAGACGCTTCGGGAGCTCGGAGTGCTGAAAGGCTGAGGGATTGAAGATGACCAACGTAATCATCAATGGATCGAAGGGGCGCATGGGGCTTTCCCTGCTGTCCTGCGCGAAACAGATTCCCGGACTCTCGGTGGTCGCGGCCATCGACTCGGGGGACGATCTCCGTGCGGTGTTGCCGAAGGCCGATGTCGTGATCGATTTCAGCTTCCACACGGTGACCGCCGGGGTCGCCGCGGCCTGCGCCGACATGGGCAAGGCCCTGGTGATTGGCACCACCGGTCATACCGACGCCGAGAAGGCGGCCATCCGCGGATATGCCGCGAAGATTCCGATGGTGTGGGCCTCGAATTACTCCACCGGCGTGAACACGCTCTTCTGGCTGACCCGCAAGGCGGCCGAGATTCTTGGACCGTCCTTCGATCTAGAGGTGGTGGAGATGCATCACCGCCTGAAGAAGGACGCTCCGAGCGGCACGGCGACCACGCTGCTCGAAATTCTCGGCGACGTACGCCAGGTGCAGCTGAAGGAAGCCCTGCGTCATGGGCGCGAGGGCATCACGGGTGAACGCACCTCGTCGGAAATCGGCATTCATGCGGTTCGGGGCGGGGATGTGGTCGGGGATCACACGGTGATCTTTGCCGCGACCGGCGAGCGGGTTGAGCTCACCCACAAGGCGAGCAGCCGCGACACCTTTTCCCAGGGGGCGCTGCGTGCCTCCCAGTGGGTGATCGGCCGACCCGCCGGCGTGTACGACATGCAGGATGTCCTCGGTCTCAAATGATTCCGGCGCTGCGCACGACGACCGCCCCTGGGTGATCGTCGCGCTCGGGGCAAATCTCGGAAACGCCGTGGAAACCCTCGGCGCCGCCGCGGAGGCGCTCGCCTCCCAGGCCGATGGCCCGGTACTCCGGTCTCCGTTGTATCGGACGACACCCGTGGACTGCCCTCCCGGGTCGCCGCCGTTCCTCAATGCCGTGGTTGCCTTTCGGCCCCGCCCGGGACTGACCCCGGAGGGGTTGTTGGAGTTTACCCAACGGTTGGAGCGCGAAGCCGGTCGTCGACCGAAGCAGGTGCTGAACGAGGCGCGTCCCCTGGACGTGGACCTCATCGATTGGACCGGCGAAACGCGTGGCTCCGAACGACTGGTGCTGCCCCATCCGCGGGCGGCGTCGCGTCGGTTTGTCCTTGGTCCCCTGGCGGACGTGTTTCCCCGACGCCGTCTTCAGGGCATGACACAGTCCGTTGCCGAACTGCTCCGGCAGCTCCCGGCGGATCCGCTGTTTGAGCGTCTTGCTGCGGGTCAATCCCCGGAAAAACCTTGGCTTGTGGATCTGCCACAATAGGGTTGGTGGAGTTGCGTTCATGAAAAAATTCTCCGGACTTGCCTTGCTGGCCAGCATCCAGGTGGTGGTGGCGGTTGCCGTCGTCGTCCTGGTGGGCCTGAATGTTCACCTGACGCGGAAGGTCACGGCGCAGACGCAGGCCATCACCATGTTTCAAGGCAACAAGCAGGCGACCGATGTTCTGGTGGGGATGAGTATCGAGTATTCGCGAGTGAATTCCTCGATCGACCCGCTTCTGGTGCGACTGGGTGTCAAGAAGCCCGCTACCTCCAACACTCCGGCCCCGAAGACTGGCAAGTAACATGGACACGTTTTCCGAAGATCAGAGTGCGCGTCAGGAACTGAAGGCGCTGCGCAGCGAGCAGAGCGAGCTGGCCAATGTGCTGTGGCTCGCCCTGGCCGGCATGCTCCTGCTCACCGCGTGCATGGGTGTTTATCTGCTCCGGCAGAATTACCTCCTGCACCGCCAGTCGCTGATGCAGAAGTCCGCTGCCGAGGAATCCATCCAGCGCAACGAACAGCTCATGGCGATCGCCGCGGAATTCCAGAAGTACGGGGCTTCCCACCCCGACTACGCGAGCAACGTCCTGAGCCGCTTCGGATTGAAGCCGATCACCGGCACTGCGGCTCAGCCCGGTCACTGAGCAGGCCGCCGCGGTGGTGCCTCCTCCGTGGGGTCCCGAGTGGGCAAGTGGGCAAGTGGGCTGTTGGCCTGATTCAGACTTCACGCGGAAGCCCGATTTCTCCCCCGACTGCGATTCCAGAGCGCTGGGGGATTCCTGAAGCCGCGAGGTGGCCGCTAATTGCGCGGGAGGGGGAGCCCCTTGCCGCATTCGGCACAGAAGCGGGCCCCGGGAGGATTCACGTTCAGGCAGGTCTTGCACTCCATGTGGGCTGCCAGATGGCGCCGATGGATCACCAGGTTCCGGATGTACGGGATCCAGTTGAAGAGGTTCGCAAAGATGATGACCGAATCCTTCGTCTTGAAGAGCGCGTAGCTCAGCATGCAGAACGAGCCCAGGAGGCTGAACCACCAGAAGGACAGGGGAACCACCACCTGCTTGCGGTTTTCGGAGGCCCGCCACTGGATAATGAAGCGGGTGAAGAACGCGAGGTTTCCAATCCAGCCGACGACCTTCCAGGTGCTCCACATGATTCCCATGAAGCGGCCGCCAGGAAAAAAGATGTTGTTAAAGTCTTCCACGAAACCGTTACGGGACGGTCACCGGATTTTGTCCCGGGAGCAAGTCAGGACGCCAGACTTCTGCAGGTGGTGATGCGGACGCGCCTGAATCCTAGCCGTCCTAGCGGCTGCGCACGGCGTAGAGGCGCGACATGGTTGTCACGTACACGGTGTGGTTGGCCGCGGTGACGGTGGAATTGATGGGCGTGCCGAGCTCCACGTGACCGAGGACTTCCGGCGTTGGAGCGTCCCGAAATACCCAGAATCCACCCCGTCGGGTGCCGACGTAGACCTTTCCATCAGCAATAAGCGCGGAAGCCCACATCTCGCCGCCGAGGTCCTGACGCCACAGAACGGTTCCGGAGGCGGAATCAATGCAGTGCAGCGCGTACTGGGAATCCGTCACGTAGACACGTCCGCCGCTGAGCGCCGGGGTGGCCATGGTGTGTCGGCCGATTGGGGTGCTCCACGTGATGGACGGGGTAGTGGTGTCGCCACGGGCGTCGAAGGCGAAGCACTTCAGCCACGACTGGTTCTTCCCCCAAAACCAATCTCCACCGCCGGCGACATACAGACGCCCGTCCTGCAGTACCGGCATGCCGTAGATATTGCTCGGCCCTTCACGACGATTGCTGAGGAAGGAATGGATGTCTCCCGGGGGGTGATCGGAATCGAACTCGACCTGCCAAAGTTTGCGAAGCGTGGCGACCGAGCCCTCGGGAGGGCGTTTCGAGAGCGGTTCAAAGCCGTAGACGACTCCATTGCCGGCGGCGAAGACGAGTGTCTTGCGCCCGCCAATCTTCCCCATCGAGGGCGAGGACCAGGTGCAGTGAAAGACGTTCGGGGCAATGCCCTCGCGCTCCCGTGCCACGATTTGGCCCGTGCGCTTGTCCAGAACCAGCAGGCTCGGAGCATCGGGGGTGCGGATGACCCGGTGGGTGTTGTCCACGCCCGTGCTGGTGTTCAGGTACAGGAAGTCGCCATCAATCAGGATCGATGCGTGCGCACCGTCGTGGGACCAGATGCCCACCTCCTTGGTGAGATCGCAGACCCAGAGCATATCGGCGTCCAGGTCGCCCACCGGTGAAGGGGATGGGGCCTGGGTTCCGTCCTTGGCGCGGGGCTGGAGGTAGGTTCCCTCGTCACGGAAGGGGCCGTCATTGCCGTTGGCCATGCCCCGGTCGTCGAGGCAGACGACTTCGCCCCGGTTGTTCACCAGGTACACGCGGTGTCCCTCGACGGTGACCGGTGATGAGAGGCCGGTTTTTGGCCAGTCGTAGTAGGGATCGAGTTCCCGCTTGGGAACTGCGTGCTGCCAGTGCAGGTGGCCGTCCCGTTCATCGAGGCAGAGGAGCACGCCCCGATCTCCGGTACGGTGGGCATCGCGTGGGCGCTCGTTGTTGGTGCCGATGTACACGCGTCCGCCGGCGACGATGGGGGACGAATAGGTCTCGGTTCCCAATTCGGCCGTCCAGGCGAGGTTGAGTCCGTTGGTGGGATTGAAGGTCACGGGCAGACCTCGTTCGGCGGAAACGAGGTTTCGATCCCAGGCGTGTCCCCATTGCGGCTGATCCGCGCCCCAGGCGACGGATAGTGGACAGGGCAATCCGGTCAGGAGTGATGCGACCAGGAAGGCGCCTGGGAAATGATGCGGTTGGCGGGACACGGGAACCAAGGACGCCACAGTTCGGCACGGGATTCAGCGACAAACTGCACCACAACTCCGGATTGGGTTCCTGCAAATTTCGTGGAGCCCGACTTGATTCAGGGCCTATCTTGAAATCGAACAGAATCCTATGAATTCCACTTCAACGTTCGGTACCCGGCCCCAGGTCAACTCGCATGTCGCACGCTTTGTGGACGAGGCGGTTGCCCTCACGCAGCCCGACCAGGTGTTCTGGTGTGACGGGAGCGAGGCGGAACGCGACCACCTTCGGGCACTGGCGGTGAAGGAGGGGGTGCTGATCCCGCTGAATCAGGAAAAACTGCCGGGGTGCTTCTACCACCGCTCCAATCCCAACGATGTGGCGCGGGTGGAGCAGTGCACCTACATCTGCACCGAAACCGAGGAGGAGGCGGGGCCGACCAACAACTGGGCGGATCCGGACTCCATGCGGCTGCGGCTCCGCGATCTGGCGCGTGGCGGTATGCGGGGGCGGACGATGTACGTGGTGCCCTA
>CANGMO010000194.1 GCA_947454295.1 Verrucomicrobiota bacterium
ACTGATTCCCCCCCGCTCGCCGAATGCCTTCAACAACCGCGGCTGGTTCGAATCGGCCACCTCATAGAACAACACCTGCTGGCGCGGTCCGGTGCCGGAATCCGCCACCATCAACGATCCGTCGTTGGCCAGGGCGAGCGCCGTTGGTTGAAACAGTTCCGGAAATCTCACCAGCTTGCCATCGCAGGTGATGCCCTTCGGCGTGAACTCCCACTCCTGATGTTTGGGGTCGGTGTATTCGACCTCCAGCTTCCAGAGCCGACCGAGTTTGTCCCGCGTCTCCAGGCTGTTGGGATTCACGTTGGTGTTCCCGATCACGTCGCCATCCTTGTAGGCGCCAAACTTCTTTCCCCCTTCGTCCCAGTGGCTCCAGGTGTTCACCGTCCCATCGGGCTGAACCTTCGTGTGGATGAAAAAGTTCTGCACCCAGCGGTTGCTGGCGCCGGAAAACGAGTTCCCAACCCAGGAGACCGAATAGTTCAACGCGTCGGCAGGACGCACGGTCAGCCGGGCGGTGAGGCACCCAAGGAGAGCGAGGACGAGACGGAGGGAGGGCAATTTCATCGGACGGTTCCTGGCGGGGGATAGTTTCGCGCGGCGTCATCCAGGACCAACACCCAATCCATCGTCTCGCCCCTGTCCGGAGAGATGAACTCTTTCTCACCCCTTCGGGCGAACGTCCCGATGGACGTTGCCGTGCCGTCGCGTGGATTGAACCACCACGCTTTTATCTGATCGCACTGCAGCGCCTCGGTCCGAACCTTGAACGGCCGGCCGACCGGAACGTACACCATGGCGTAACTGCCCGCACTGTCGCGCGTGGCGGCAAACCGATAGCGGCCAGCTCCGGGTACCGCCGTGGCCACGCGATCCGGGACAAGAATGGAATCGTCGGGAACCCGGGAAAGGAAGGGCCGGGATTCCAGGAGGTGACGGGCGTGCTGCATCTGACCCGCCCCCGGCTGGCTGATCGCATCCGACCAGGCCATCAGGGGGTTGTTGATGGGCGCCTTCCCCGGAGACCACATTTGCCACACGGAGTGGTGACCGTAGGTGTGACCGAACGCCCCGCCGAACAAATCCCAATACAGCGGGCGGCGCACGTCGGCGGCGAGGGAGTGTCCAAACTTCTTCGCGTCGAAGGAAACCGGGTGATCCTCGTAGATCGGTTCGCCATCGATCACCGGCTTCACCGGCGTCCGGTCATAGTCCTTGCGTGTGTTGTCATAACGGCCGGTGAACTCCGCCGTGTGACCATTCTGCCGCATGTTGAAATCCAACCAGTCATCCGTGTGGAACCAGGTCGAGGAGCCGTTTCCACCGGAGGGATGCAAGGTCATCAGATGATTCCCTCCGTCGCCCTTGCGCAGTCCACGCGCCATGGCCTGAATGATTTCCTTCTGCTCGTCGGTGTCCACGCTCCGGTCCCCGCCGAGGATCCAGACCAGGCCCGCGTCCTTGTAGCGACGGCCCAACCACTCGCCATAGACCTCGGCGCTCGCGACGGTGAAAAGCGGCGCGCGCCCGTTGTTGGTGTCATGCCAGAAGCGGCCCCAGGTCGGCAGGAATCCGATGTACAATCCCAGGGCATTGGCCTTGTTCACGATGTAATCCACGTGATCCCAGTAGTCGTTGGCGGGGCCGTCCACCAAGGCCGGGCGGGTGGGATCGAGATCCGTCAGCGGCAAATGACCGTACGCATTGGGATCCGTGTGACCCTCCAACTCCGCGATGGCGACCGATTGCAGAATCGTGAACCCCTTGCCCGCTCGGTCATGCAACAGCCGGTCGGCTTCCTCGCGGTTCAACCGATGGAACAACTCCCAGGTGGTATCCCCCAGCCAGAAGAACGGCTTGCCGGTGTCCGTCACCAGAAAGCGGTGGTTCTCGCTGACCCTCAGACGCGGAAGCGGCGACGCCATGGCGGGCAGGGTCGCGGCCGTCACCAAGGCAAACCACGTCAGGAGAAGGCTTCGCAATGAATTGGGTGATTTCATGAGCGGGAAGAGGTGTGGGCGCGGAGCATCCGAGGGTCTGCGACGAGCCTCAGGCACGGCAGCAGGGAACGGCAAACGACGGGTCTGCGCAGGGTGACGACAGCGGTGACATCTCCAAACTCTCCCGACTTCTTCAACCTCCTGCTTGGAGAGTCGGATGTTTTGTTAGGATGATTCTAGCCTGGGAGTCCGAACGTTCGCCGCCCCCACCACCGCTCCCCCTGCCCCGTCGCCCAACGGCAAAGGCGCAGAGGCGGTATCCCTGAACTCAGGGAATCCCGGCTTCTGCGCCTTGGATGCGTTGTCGAGTGGTTTTGGAACCGACTCCTGCGGGTCAATGGCCGCGGCGTTCGCGTATGCTCGCCAGGATGTCGGCGATCACCTCGGCGCGCGGCTTGGCGCCCTGCGGGCCCTTGCTGTGGAGGCGCACGCTGACCTGACCGGACTCGAGATCACGCCCACCCAACACCAGCATGGTATGCACCTTCGCCTTTTCGGCGTCGGCGATCTTCGCCTTCACTGGATTGGCGCTGAAATCGCCCTCCACTCGCACGAACTGGGCGCGCAATTCGTTCACGATGCCCTTGGCGTATTCCACCAGCGGGGCGTCGTCGTTGAGCGTGAGCACGCGCACCTGGTCGGGCGCGAGCCACAGCGGGAAGTTGCCCGCGTAGTGCTCGATGAGGAACCCGATGAACCGTTCGTGCGTTCCGAGCGGCGCGCGATGGATGCAAAGCGGCGTCTTGTCGGTGTTGTCGCGGTCGCGATACACCAGTCCGAACTTCGCCGGAACAGCAAAGTCCACCTGGTTGGTGGCGATGGTGAATTCGCGTCCGATGGCACTCCACACCTGCACGTCGATCTTGGGTCCGTAGAAGGCGGCTTCGTTGGCCACTTCCACGTAGTTGATGCCCGACTCAATCAGGACGTTGCGGACCATGTCCTCGGTCTTCTTCCAGAGTTCAGGCTCGTTGACGAACTTCTGTCCGAGACGCGCCGGATCGTGGGTGCTGAAGCGCATCTGGTACTTCTCGATGCCGAAGATCTTGAAATACTTCAGGTACATGTCGTTCACCGCGCGGAACTCTTCGGCGAACTGCTCGGCCGTGCAGTAGAGGTGCGCGTCGTTCATGTTCATGGCGCGAACGCGCATGAGGCCGAACAACTCGCCCGACTGCTCGTAGCGATAGCACATGCCGTACTCCGCGAGCCGCAGCGGCAGGTCCCGGTAACTGCGCGGCTCCGCCGCAAAGATGCGGTGATGGTGCGGGCAGTTCATGGCCTTGAGGTAGTAGCGCTCCACCTCGTCCTCGGCCCCTGCCTCGGTCGCCTTCGCCCCCGCCTCGCGCAGTTCCATCGGTGGGAACATCGACTCGGCGTAGTACGGAAGGTGCCCGGAGGTCTTGTACATCTTCTCCTTGGCGAGGTGGGGCGTCTTGACGCGCACGTAGCCGGCCTGGAATTCGGTTTCCTTGGCGAGCTTCTCCAGTTCCTCGACCAGCACGGTGCCCTTGGGCAGCCACAGCGCGAGGCCGGGGCCGACGTACTCGGTGTCGAAGGAGAACAGGCCCATCTCGGCGCCGATCTTCCGATGATCGCGCTTCTTGGCCTCCTCCTGCATGAGGACCCACTTGTCCAACTCCTCCTTGTTCTTGAAGGCCGTCCCGTAGAGGCGCTGGAGCTGGGGGTTCTTCTCGTTGCCGCGGAAGTACGCGCTGGCGACCTTCAGCATCTTGATGCCGCCTGGCTTCACATTGCCGGTGCGCATCACGTGGGGCCCGGCGCAAAGGTCCACGAACTCGCCGTTCTGGAAGAAGGTGATGGTCTCGCCCTCGGGAATGTCGGCGAGACGTTCGACCTTGAACTTCTGTCCCTTGGACTCGAAGTAGGCGAGGGCCTCGGCGCGGGTCTTCACCGACTTCTCGAACACCTGGTTCTCCTTGGTGATCTTGCGCATCTCCTCCTCGATCTTGGGGAAGTCCTCGGGGGTGAAGCGGTGGGCGAGGTCGAAATCGTAGTAGAAGCCCTCGGCGGTGGGCGGGCCGATGTCGAGCAGCGCATCCGGCCAGAGCCGGAGGACGGCGGTGGCGAGGATGTGCGCGCACGAGTGGCGCAGGCGCATCAGCTCGTCCATCTGCGCGCGCTCGTCGAGCGTCTTGCGCTGCACCTCGGTCTTCGCGGCTTCAAAGGGCGCCGCCGAAGCCTGGGGCTGCGGCACTGGCTGTTGTTCGTCGTTTTGCATGTTCAAAAAGAGTTCATCATCCCCGAAAACAAAAAAGCCCCGGACCGGGTCAGGTGCGAGGCGTCATGGCGTCCGTCAGCTCAGTGCTGCGGACGCTATCTGGTGGTCGTCGGCTTACGAACGGGGGCAGAGATCACGGGCCTACTAAGCCGGATTCCCCGCCAGCAGGCAATGGGTTTTTGAATCCGCGGCAACCGATCCAAAACCACGGACGGACACGGAAAAATACAGATGCCGAAGGGGGAAAGGCAGGTCCAGAGAAACGACGGCGAAGGCGACGGTCGTTGTGAAGTAACGGCCGAGCGCCAGCTCACTAGTGTTCAGCTATGTCCCGCGTGGGAGACCGTCGAGGCAGTGTTTGCGGGCGCACTTCCATTCCGACCGTATTGCCTACTTGGGTGTCGGTTCGGCGCTGCTGGCGAGTTTCCAGAGGATTAGGGTCCGGAATAGCCCGCAGTCCCACCCTGTTCGCGCATATTAAGCACGCTCTCTTCGCCGCCGAATCCGCCCGCGCCACGAGCCTTGGCTCCAACAACCCACCGCCGTGCTGCGTTACCTTCGAGGCTCGGATCGTGCGCTTTCTAGGACTGACCTACACCGCACTCCCACGTCCTTACCCCACCCCCGGGCGCGGCACGATTCGACCGTCCTTCAGAACCATGACCAGTGCCTGGTCCTCCAGGGAACTGAACCCGGACGGAGCCGTCGGCGATCCCTGTCTTAGAACCTGCGGGCAGGGACCTAGCGGTTGTCGCATTCCATCGCTACGGAATGACCAAGTCTCATCCCATGAAGCCGTTCGTAGCCTCCCGGGACAGTTCGGAGGGAGTGCCCAACGTTTATTGGATTGTCCCGCTTCGCTTACAGGTGGCGGATCTCACCTCTTGCAGCATCCAGTTCGGATTGCAGGTCCAGCCACCGGCCTCCTGCCCCACCGTCGCCGGCGGCAGGCCGGAGCTTCGGCCAGTCGAGGATCAGGCTTGCGCTGCAACCAAATGCCTTGTCGCTGACTGCAGCGGACTCGCCACTCGGCAACCAATTGCGAAACACCTCGCATTTGAACGGTTTCTCGAAAGGACAGTGCTTTTGGGTAGGGGCAGCTTTGATGATGGCTTCCGTGATACAGGATGGATCCGGAGACCCGGTTGGCCGGTGGGAAGTCAGCCCACCGAGGGGAAGGATTGTGATTCCCTGGGCCAAAAACAGAAAAACCCCGACTGAGGGATGAACCTCTGACGGGGTTTTAAAAGGAAGGCGGCAACCTACTCTCGCACAAGCTATACATGTACTACCATCGGCAATGCTGCGTTTGACGGCCGAG
>CANGMO010000195.1 GCA_947454295.1 Verrucomicrobiota bacterium
CCACCCTCCGCGAGGTGGCCTCGTTCGTGTCGGAAAAACTCGCCACGCTCCAAGGCGTTCTCTCGACGGCCACACACTTCGTCCTGCGCGCCTACAAGGAACAGGGCGTGTTGATGCAACGGCAGTCGGAGGACGAGCGTCTATCCGTCGCCCCCTGATCCGACGGCCTCGCCTCCCGGGGCGGGATTCAGCCAGCTGCAGTACCGTCGGCTGGAGGTCGTCGGTAGCGGATCGCAGACGACCAGCGTTGCGACGGCAATTCCACGCACCGGAACAAACTCCACGAGGCGATCAGCACCAGGGCCATGGCGGCCGCCAGCACGAGATACGGCGACGGCAACCAGGAGGGACGGGCCCGGCACAGGTCGAGCACCCGGACACCGACCGGAATGTGGAGCAGGTAGATCGAGTAGGAATGCTCCCCGATCCAGAGGCAGGGCCGCCAGACAGGACCGGGTTCAAAGCCGCTGATCATTACCAGCACGGTGGCCAGCGATGCCACTGCCGCAACGCCCCCGGAAACCGCCCACGCCACCCCGCTCGCAACCGCGACCGCCAGTGCCAGCTGCACGCGGGAGAGACGACGCTGGGACCAGGCGAAGGCGAGAACCCCCAGCACGAACTGGGGAAGCCAATGCAGGAGGACGATCTGCGATGGGAAGCCCAACGACAGTAGGGCCGTCAGAACGAGCGCGACCGTCAACGTGGATGGCTTCATCGACCACAGCCAAGGAAAGGCGAGGGCGATGGCCAGGTAGTATTGAAACTCGATGGAGAGCGTCCAAAACACCGGGTTGAGCCAGGGCAGATCCAGGACGTCGTTCAGGAACACCAGATGAGCCAGGCACTGCGACCACGTCGGAGTGAAGGCATGCGGCAACCCATTCGGAATCTTCGCGATGATGAATCCGCCCAGTAGGATTCCCACCGCGACCAGCAGGTACGGAGGATAGAGGCGCACGGCGCGCTTCAGCAGAAAACGCGGCAGATCCCGGGCCTCGAAGCCTGCACGCTGGAGAGCCAGCGGAATCACGAAGCCGGAGATCACAAAAAAGACATCCACGCCGTGCCTGCCCCATTCACCGAGCTGAAACATCAGGCTGCCACGGCTGAACAGGCCTCGATCCCCGCACACAAGATGCAGCAGGCAGACACCGATGACCGCCACAGCCCGGAGGAGGTCCAGCGAATGAAATCGCGAAGGCGTTGGAAGCATCCAGGGCCAAGGCTAGACCGGTTGCGGGTTCGAGGACTAGTCCTACATCCGATGAGGCGGGGCCAGATGAGTACCCGATTGACGGCATTCCCCTCTCGACCGATGGTTTTTCCAGATGCCGCTGCCGGGATGTCAGATCGAGGTATGGGTGAACGCGCCGTCCGCCTTCGTGCGGATTTCGGGGCGTGCCGCTGCGGAGGGATCGCGCGATTTCAAGCTGCTGATCACCCGCCTTCGCGACCGCGGAATCACCTGTTTCGGGCTGGATCTCAGCCGCTGCCTCCTCATGGACAGCACCTTCTCGGGAGTGCTGGCGGCGCTGGCGGTCGCGCCCTTAAAATTCTCCATCCATGGCGCCAATACCCGCGTCCTGGACCTCTTGGACAATCTCGGCGTGCTCCCGCTGGTGACCGTGGTGGACTCCCTGCAGGCCGGACCTGAGAACGGGTCACTGGCTCCGGAGTCCGTTCAGGTGGGCGGTCACTCCAAGGACGAAATGGCAACCTGCTGCCTGGAGGCTCATCGCTTCCTGATGGCCCTCAAGCCGGAGAATGCCGCGAAGTTCAAGGCGGTGACGGAGATCCTCGAGCAGCAGCTGCAGGAGCCGGTGGCGGGAACCTGATCGCCCGGAAGCTCAGCGCGATGCCGAAAGCACGCGCCATCCGCGCGGGCGGCACGCGGCGAGTGCGCGTTCCGGATCGCGCGTCGCGAGCCAGTTCGGCGGGAGCCATGGTGGCAGATTTCCCCCGGATTCGGGCGGCGCCAACACCGGTCCCCAAAGCGTTCGACTCAGAAAGAAGATCGTGTATCCCGCCGCTTGCAGCAGCGCCGCGGACGCGGACGGAAAGGCATGGTGATCCTCGAACAAGATGTCGCGAATCCTGCCCGCCCGAAGTGAACGTTCCGCACCAGCGAACACCTGGGCCTCGTGCCCCTCCACGTCGACCTTCAGCAGATGGATGGTTCCCGGAAACAGCGCGTCCAGGGTTTCGGTTCGCACCTGGAATTGCGCGCCCGAGGCGCCGGATCCGCCGGTGGATTCCAGGCTCGCAAGACCCTGGTTGTTGGAAAACGAATCCGGCTCCGACAGCGTGGCCTCACCAGAGGCGGCGCTCAGCGCCAGACGCTCGAAGCCAACCTCAGCCAGCGGAAGCCCGGCGGCGCGCCAGCCCTCCCCGTTTGCGGTCAGCGCGGCAAACACCTTTGGATGCGGCTCAAATCCCGTGACCTTGCCGCCTGGTCCGGAGCGTCGGGCCATCAGACCGCTCATCACGCCGACATTGGCCCCCACATCCACGGCGGTCTCACCGGGCTGCAGCAGCCGCCATGCAACCTCACTGGCGATGAGGTCATAGACTCCCAGATGCCAGAGGGCGTGCCCCACGGTCTCCGAGGGATTCACGCGCATCGGCAGCCCCCACGGCGTCGTCACCCGAACCTCGGCCGGCATGGCACCACGCCTGGCGATGCGGCGGAAGATCTGCGCGGGCTGGAAAAGGTATTCGGGTTTGAGCACGGGACGGATGCGCGCTACAGCCGGACACGAGTTGCGGATGCCTCCCGGACCGCCGGCTCAGGGCGCGCAGGTGACTCTTCGAGCGTGATTCGACGGTGTCAATGGACAAGAGCCCGACGTGCCCGCAGGGCTGCTCGAATGAGAACGGGATCGGATTGGAACTTGCCGTGCCACGGTCTAGGCTGGCCGAGCGAGATCACCGCCCGTGAACGATTCCCCATCCCCAGCCTTTGAGCCGGCGCCCATCGCCTGGATCTCGTGCGTCGGCGAACGAGGCGGGGCGGAATCATTGATGATCGAATGCCTGCGCGAACTCGATCGGAGCCGGTTTGTTCCCCACGTGATTCAACTCCGTCCGGGACCATTGGAGGGACTCCTGAAGGAAATCGACGTGCGGGTGCACGTGCTGGCCGAACACCGGATGCGTCAGGTGCACCGCGTTGCCGGAACCATCCTCGACATCCGACACCTGGTTCAGGAACACGGTTTCCGGCTGCTTCACAGCAATGGGTTTCGGGCCCATGTCTACGGTGGTATTGCGGCACGGCTTGCGGGCGTGCCGGAGGCTTGGACCACCCACACCGTCGAGCGTCCTTCCTGGTCCACAAGTGCCATCATCAAGATTCCGACCGGCCACGTCCTCACCAACTGCCCCCGCACCGACGACGCGTTTCGGAAGCTCGGATTCCCGACCACGATGATCTGGCCCGGGGTGAACACCCGGCATCTGGAAACCCTGGCACGAAGCATTCCGCGTCAAGAATTGGAGCAACGACACCGGATTCCGGCCGGACGCCGCTGGCTGACCGTCGGCGCGCGTCTGCAGCGGTACAAGGGTCACGCGGAATTCCTCCAGGCGATCGCCCGGGTTCCCACAGAGGCCGGCGTGCACGGCGTGATTCTGGGAGGAACCCTGTTCAATCAGGAATCCGGACTGCGCCGTGAACTGGAGGAGCAGGCCTCATCCCTGGGAATTGCGGACCGGGTGACCTTCACGGGCTACGTCCCCGACGCCGAATTCGCCGCATTTTTGGCGGCCAGCGAGGTCGTGATTCATCCCGCGCACGATGAGGACTTCGGCCTGACCGTGGCGGAGGCACAGGCGCTGGGAATTCCGGTGATCGCCTTCGCGGCTGTCGGCCCCGCGGCAATTATTGAAGCCGGGAAGACCGGATGGCTTGTGCCCGTCGGTGACGTGGCCGGACTGGCGGACGCGGTGAACGCGGCATTGATCGCCGGCCCGGCTCTCGCCACCTTGGGGGCAGCAGCACGGCTGCGGGCCAAATCCCTGTTCGATTCCACGCTTCACGCCGAGCGAACCGCCGCCGTCTACCACCGTCTCTTGAACCTTTGAACCCTTGAAGCGGAGCGAACCCAACCCGATGTTTCCGGCCAAGCCGGCTCCCGCAGGGAAGCCGGTTGGACGAATTCGCGGGTTCCTTGCGCTCTACGCCAACAATCCCCTTGGCCACCTGCTGCTGGTCCTCTCGATCATCATTGGGTTCTTCCACGGGTGGCTGAAAAACGAGATCCACCACTGGATCATCACCTTCGCCTTCGACATTCCCATGGTTTTGTCGCTGGTGGTCACCATTGCGCGGCTGCCCCGCATGCAGCCCTGGTTTCCTGACTGCCGGCTTGGACGGGCACTGGGATCGTTCGTCGCCATTTGTGTGGTCTATCTCCTCCTGCCCATGGGCGTCCCATGGCTGGTCGGACTTTCGGCTCTTCGGGCGTGGATTTTTGCGCCGATCATCTTCCTGCTGGGGTATCATATCACCAGCTCGATCCGGCAGATCGAAGGCTACTTCTGGCTGCTAATCATCCTGGGGGCAATCACCGCGGTTTACGGGCTGTTCCAAACCCCTGAGGAAATTCGGCGGCGCATGGAAACCGACCCCGAATTCGCGCAGCGATTCTTCAACACCTTTTACGGCAACGCCAAGGGCGAGGCCCGCCTGCGGGTGTTCTCCACCTTCGTCAGCGCAGCCGCATTCGGCGGCGTCATGGCGTATACCATCATGTTTGCCGTGGCCCGCTTCTCGGTCGCCGGCAACTCCTGGAAGGAACGCGTGCTGCTCCTGGCCCTCGCCGCCCCCATGGCCTATGGCATCATCCTCAGCGGATCCCGGACCTCGCTGATGATGATGGCCTCGGGCCTCATCTACACCTCGTGGTATCGGCGAAACCTCATGACCTATCTGGTCGTGCCGGCAATTCTCATCGCGGCGTTCACCATCGGTCAGGAAAAGACGGGTGGTGACTCCATGGATCGATTCCTAACCCTGCTGGATCCGTCGGTCATTTGGGGTCGCATCTTCATTGTTCTCTCACCCTCCATTTCTTCGCTCACCGACTATCCCCTGGGTGGCGGGCTGGGCCGCAGTGGAAACGGCATTCCGTTCGTCCTGGTTCGCATCTTCGCCGACTTCGACTTTCGCGGCATTGACGGCGAAATGGGCCGGCTGGTGGTGGACCTGGGGGTCATCGGGCTGGTGGTGTACGCCTACCTGATGCTCTCGGGCGCGTCGGACGCCATCCGCAATATGTCCAAGCTGCGCGACACCCCGCTGTCGGTCATTGGCGTTCCGGCCGGGGCGATGTTCCTCATCGCGCTTTCGATCGTGTTCACCGGCTCGCCGTTTCTGGCGATCCCCTCCGGTCCGCTTTTCTGGTTCTTCCTCGGCGCGCTGGAAAAGCTGACACAGGAATACCGGAAGCTCGAAGCCGCCGCCCCGGGCCAGGCGCGTTTCAGCGACATGTTCGTGTCGTTCATTCAGCCGCCACGGCAGCGTCTGCTGTTCACGCCGGC
>CANGMO010000196.1 GCA_947454295.1 Verrucomicrobiota bacterium
AACCGGGGGCACCCCATCAGTCGTCAGTGCGGCGGGCGGGGGAAGTTCGGCGGCGTGAAGAGACGCCAGACCGAGCAGCGAGAGACTCCAACCAATCCGGACAGCGAGACGTGCGCGCATGCGCCACAGCTAACAGAGAACGCCGCCGGTGGCGACGGCTTGATTTCAGCGGCCGAAGAGGCGGTCAAAGCCACGCCAAGTGTTCGGATTCAACCAGCGTCCGACCCCGCGCAGCGGATTGCCGCCGCGGGATTCGAGGTCGTACTGCATCACGATCCCGATGTTGTCGGCGCCTCGTTGATCCCCCCGCTGGGCGTCGATGCCGCGGGAGTAGCCGATCACGCCATGCCAGGCGCCGCTGGGCGAGGTGTACCCGATGCCGATGCCGATGCCGCGGTGCCAGTGTTCGGAGTCGGTGAGGGGGTTGAGAAAGTCGAGATTGGCGACGCCGCCAAACACGCTCGCGCTCCATCGGCTGGAGCGGCCGAGTGGAACCGAGTATTCGGCATTTACGAGGACGAAGCGTTCCGCGCTGAGTTCCTGGAAGTAGTATCCGGGAATCATGAGCGGAAACTCGGCCCCCAGTGGCAGGGAACCTCCCAGCCGGAAGGCGCTAAAGCGATCCGGATGCACCGCGACGCCGCCGGTGATCGACGCCTCCACATGCTGTCGATTCTCGAAATCCCAGGCCACCAAGGCCCGGCTCCAGACCAGGTGAGATTGCGCCCGGACATCGCGGTCGCCGCCATAGCCGTAGGCCTGCGAATCGGTGCGAAACTGTCCCTCGTACCACGCGGACAATTCCACGGCGCGATGCGGCTGCAGGAGGGGTTCGCGTCCACCCCAGCGGACGCCGACTCGCACGTGCTGCTCCAGTTTGTCATCCGGCAGGAGAAATCCCGGGGCGGTTTCAGAATCCCGCTGATATACGGAATAGCGCATCGAATTGCGCACGATCAGTTGAAGCGGCACATCACCGAGCCCTTTGTATTCCCTGTCACCGGCGGGCAATGGATTCAGCAACTGGTACACCGAGAAGTTCGCCTCCGCCCCGTTGCCGGTGAAGGATTCTTCGCGCCACCATTTGCCGCGGCGGATCTCGGAATAGCTGTCGGCGAACCCACCTCCGGCCATGCCGAGGCCGAAATCGGTGTGGGTGCCAAACGGGTCGCGGATTCCCAATTCGCCGTCGAGATAGGTGGGCGCCAGGGCCAGCCGGAGCGTCAGGTTGGTGCGAATGAAGCCCGGATGATTGTGATAGTAGTACGCGTAGCCCGAGAGAGGGCCCCGTCCCTGGAGCGGCTGATTGTAACCGAATTGAATCAGCTCGCGGGATTCGGGATCGATCTGGGCAAGGGCGACGACCGGGCCTGTCAAAAGGCCCAGTAGGAGGCTAATACGACCAAACCGCAGGATTCTCTGAAGCAGGCAGCCGGTCACGGTGATCACCGTCGGCCTCCGCCGGCGTCAGCGCAAGTCCGGCCTCAAATCTTCCGTCGGAGCGGCGAGGCGTCGCGATACCAGCGAATGAAGCGGGGAATGCCGTCGGCGATCAGCGTGGTGGGCCGGTATCCCAGATGCTCCCGCGCCCGCGTGATGTCCGCGCAGGTCAGGGGCACGTCCCCCGCCTGCGCCGGCTGACGATCGATGATCGCCTTCTTCCCCAGCGATTCCTCCAGCAGGGCCAGCAGGGCGTCGAGTCGCACCGTTTGCGATTCGCCCAGGTTGAACACCGCATAGCCGAACTCGGCGCGTGTGCACGCCAGCACGCCGGAGACGATGTCGTCCACATAGGTGTAATCCCGCCGCGTCGAGCCATCGCCAAAGACGGGAACCGGCTTCCCGTGGTCGATGAGGCTCGCGAACTTGTGGATGGCCAGGTCAGGTCGCTGACGCGGCCCGTACACCGTGAAAAACCGCAGCATCACCACGTCGAGTCCATAGACGTTGTGATAGGTGTGCCCCAGCGCCTCGCAGGCGAGCTTGCTGGCGGCGTAGGGGGAAATGGCCGAGGCGACCGGATCCGACTCCGCAAAGGGAACCCTGGTGTTGATGCCGTACACCGAGGATGAACTCGCGAGGATGAACTTTCGGCACCCAGCCAGTCGAGCAGCCTCGAGGAGATTGACCGTGCCCTCAACGTTGACGCGTTGATACAGGGCCGGCTGCAGCAGGCTGGGACGCACCCCAGCGCGTGCGGCGAGGTGGATCACTTGATCGGGGCGCTGACCGGCAAAAGCCCGGTCCACTTGGGCACGCTCGGCGATGTCGGTCTCGATGAATTCAAACTGCCCGCCCCCCAATGTCGCGAGTGCGGTCAGATTGGCCCGCTTCAATGCAGGATCGTAGAAGTCGTTGAGGTCATCGAGAACGGTGACCCGGTGGCCTTCGCGCAGGAGATGCTCTCCGACGTGCGATCCGATGAAGCCGGCGCCGCCGGTGAGGACGATGTGGCTCATGTCACCGATTCCTCGGGCTCCGTGCTGGGCTGACGTTCAGGCGGCGTATGGCGCGTGACCCGGACCTGCACGTTCAACGACTGCGCATGGCTGCCTTGGAAGATGCCCTTGAGCGGCGGGACGTCGGCATAATCCCGGCCCACGCCGATTTGAACGTGTCGTTCCCCTTCGAGGCAGTTGTTGGTGGGATCAAAGCCCACCCAGTAGCCGTTCGGGCAGTAGATTTCCAGCCACGCATGGCTGGCGGTGGCGCCGATCAGCGCGGTGCCGTTTGCTGAGCCGTCGGGGTCCGGGATGGGATCAGTTTCGATGTATCCGCTGATGTACCGGGCCGGAATGCCGGCGGCCCGGCAGACGGAGATCATCAAGTGGGCGAAGTCCTGGCAGACGCCCTCTTTTGCCACCAGGAATTGTTCCACCGTGGTGCCCGCGTCGGTGACGCCGGGTCGGTACTTCAACGAGGCAAACAGATGCTCGTTGAGCGCCCGCAAGGCCGGCCCGAAGGATTCGGCGGCCCCGAGGAACTCGTTGGCCAGCTCCTGGACGCCCGGCGTGAACTGGATGAACGCCGAGGGGCGAAGGAAGTCGTGCAGGACGCGACGCTCCGGCGTGTAGAGCTGCCGGGCCTCGGAGACGGTCATGTCCACGGCCTCCAGCACGTCAGTCAACGGCTTGGTCTCGACATCGCAAACGCTGGTCACCACCAGATTGGGATGGCGGAACGGGATCGAAACCGTCTCCACGTAGTTGCCGAAATAGTCGGTGTGTGACTCGACGAGGACGGACGGCTGAACACGGGTGTAGTGACGCGAAACCTTTTGCCGGACGGAATCGCGGGGCCGCAGACGCAATTCGGAAAACGATTCGCTCGCCGGCGCCGAGTAGCGGTATTCGGTGGTGTGTTCGATGTGGAACCGCATCCGTTTCCCTGTCGTTTAGCGCAGAATGTTGAACGCCTGGTGGTAGAGGTGGTGATCGCTGATCTCCACCGCCAGCCGGGTGAGCCGGGCGGCGAGATCCTCGAGCCAGGCATCGAGGAACAGCGGCTTGCCGAAGCCCCCGGTCGAGTCGGTCTGGAACAACGTCCGCAAATCGGCGAACTCCACCTCGCCCGCGAGGTGGGCAGCGGTGCGCAGGGGGCTGGCGGTATCGCGACGGCGGACCTCGGGTCCGCTGACCTTCTCCAGGCTGTCGCGAATTGCCTCCACGCAGTGCAGCACGCTGCGGGGCAGGGCGGGATCCTGGAGGACGAGGGCGACCACGTTCTCCGGCGTGGGTCGCGACTGATACAGCGACCGGTACGCATACTGGCAGGCCAGGATGCGCAGCAGGGCATCCAGGTTGGAATCGCCCGCGGCGGTGGGGGCCACCGTGTCGGCGCGCTTCAGAAGGACCTGGCGGGTGACCAGCGTGGCGGTGATGGCCCGCTCGACATGACGGCCGAGCGCCCAGAAATGCCAGGCATCGTCCCGTAGCATGTTCTTCGCCGCGCATCCGGAAAGGGCGTCGATGTCGTCCAGAATGCGCTGTTCCAGCTCCTGGATCCGCGGTAGCGCGTGATCGTCGTTGAGCGGGGCGCCGCCGGCGGCGGCATCCAGGGTTTGCCAGAGCCGGTTGATGACCGCCCACACCTCGGGCGGGACGGATTCACGGGTGGTCCGTGCGTTTTCACGGAGGCGGGCGACGCCGTGCACCACGCTGGCGGGGTTCTTCCGATCGAGCAGCAGGTATTGCGAAACACTTTGCTGACGCAGGAGCGGCGAGCTCTTGAAGAAATGCGTGTCGTGTCCGGTGGTGCGGGCCAGTGCCTCCCAGAGGGCCGCCCAGGACTGGGCCCGCTGCTGCGCCGGATTCTCCAACTGCACCTGCTGCACCACGCGGAGAATGCGCGTCGTGTTTTCGATGCGGGCCTTGTAACGGCCCATCCAGAAGAGGGAGTCCGCGATCCGGCTACCGAGGCGCAGGCGGCGCTGCGGCGAGGCCACGATGATGGGTGCCTCGACCGGGGCCGTGGCGGCCGGGCCGCGCAGGATCCAGGTGTCTTTGATGCCGCCGCCGAGTCCGCTGGAAATGGTGCGCGAGCCCGCCGTCGGGGCGAAGCGCGTCAACGCCAGCGGAAACACGCGCGGCTTCCGGCCGCCGAAGACGAAGCATCGCAATCCCGCGTGACGTGGCAGGAGGGAATCACCGGTGACCGAGGGCAGGGTGGTCAATGGCAGCCGGGGCTCGGCGACGTACCGGGCCGGGTCGGTCTCCAGCCGGCGCTTCAAGGCCGCGCGTCCGTCTGCGCTGAGGGTTGCGGGATCCCACACGGCATCGGCGCTGCGCTCGCAGACATGCTGCACAATGTGGTTGTCGAGATCTGACGCCACCATCTCCCGCTGGTCGGGATCAAAGCAGAGGCGCCGTTCAACGGTGGGAAGGATCAAGGACTCCCGCGTGTAGAACCGGGCAAGGCGGGGTAGGTAGGTGGCGAGCGCGCGATTGTCACCCAGGCCGGTTCCGGCCGCATTGCACACGGTCACGGTGCCCTTGCGAATGCAGGTGAGCAGTCCCGGGACACCGAGCTGGCTGTCGGCACGGAATGAAACCGGATCGATGAACGAATCGTCCATGCGCCGGTAGATCACATCGATCGGCTCCAGGCCGCCGATGGTCTTCAGGAAACAGCGCGAATTGAGAACGATGAGATCGCTGCCGCGCACCAGGGGAATACCCATCTGTCGGGCGAGCGAGCTGTGTTCGTAGTACGCGGAATTGTAGACACCGGGCGACAGCAGGACCACGCGCGGCTCGGGATTGCCGTGGGAGAATCCGCGCAGGTGCTCCAGCAGCTCCGTGGCATAGCTGTGCACCGGCTCGACGTCGGCGCGCTCCAGCAGATCCGGCGCGGCCTGGCTCAATACGCTGCGCGCGCTGAGCGCGTAGGTGACGCCGGTGGTATTGCCGACGTAGTCCTCGATCACCACCCACTTGCCGTCGCGGTCGCGGGCCAGATCGAAGGCCGCCACATGCACGAAGACGTCATCCGGAACCTTCAGGCCCACCGCATT
>CANGMO010000197.1 GCA_947454295.1 Verrucomicrobiota bacterium
CAATGCAGCCAGCTTCCGCGACCGCGATCGCGCCCACGCCGGCACCATTCTCGTCTTCCACGACCTCACGCGGATCAAGCAGCTGGAGAATGTCCGGAAGGAGTTTGTGGCCAATGTCAGTCACGAACTCCGGACACCGCTTTCCCTCATCAAGGGCTACGTCGAAACCCTCATTGACGGGGCCAAGGACGACCCGGCGATCGCTCTGCGCTTCCTGCAAACCATTGAGAAACATGCGGACCGGCTGTCGTTCCTCATCGAGGATCTGCTGACCATTTCACAGTTGGAGGCCGGGCAGATCGTTCTCAACCGGCAACCCCTCGCGCTGGCCGAGCAGATCGACCAGGTCATTCGCGACCTACACTCACGGGCAAGTGAACGGTCCATCACCCTGAGCAACGAGGTGCCGTCGGAGCTGGTGGTCAACGCCGACGGCGACCGGTTCCAGCAGGTGCTGTTCAACCTCGTCGACAATGCCGTGAAGTACGGCCGCCAGGGAGGCACCGTCCGCATGGGCGCCCGCCGTCTCAATCAGGAGATGGTTGAAGGCTGGGTCGCCGACGACGGTCCCGGCATTCCACCCGAGGCCAGGGAGCTGGTGTTTGAGCGATTCTTCCGCGTGGACCGGGCTCGTTCCCGCGATGCTGGCGGAACCGGACTGGGGCTCAGCATTGTGAAGCACATCGTCCAAAGTCACGGCGGCGAAGTCCGTGTGGACACCGAACCCGGACGGGGTTGCACCTTCTTCTACACCCTCCCGGCGCGCGACTGACCGGGCCGGAAACCGTCCCGGCTGGGACCCTACTTTCCGCCATGCAACAAGCGTTGCATGACCTCGGGATGCTGCCGCATCAGGATGGAAAGCATGATGATCATGCCTCCGATCACCAGGGTGGCGATGAGTACGGCAAGATTGCGGAAGTTCCGGATGCGCTCCTGCATCGCCGCAGCCTCCTGAGCCCGGGTGGCCTGCCAGATGGCCATTTGTTCGTCCATCCGAGCCTTCACCATCTCCGGCGCGGGAAACTCAAAAACCTGCCAGTTCGCTGTTCGGTCCACAAACGTCGCCTTGCAGCCTTCTACCAACGCAGCCGCGGCAGCCTTGAATCCGCACGTGGGCCAGTACGGGGCATCCTCCTGGGTCCAAATGCGGTGAACGCCCTGGTTGCGTCCCATGATTTGAATGCGACGCCACAGGGCGGCGCGGACCTCGTCCTCCTGTTCCCCAGGCGCAACCGACTCGCTGTGCAACAGGGCGTCGGCGCCTTCCACAAGAAACCCGATCGCTCCGAGCATCGATTCCTCGGGACCGGGCACGACCTGAAACTCGGTCACAAAGCGATCCAACTGGTCCCACGGAAGGCCGGCGGCCTGCCACAGGACCCGCAGACCGGCGAGGTCTTCGACGGTGGCACGACGTGCGGAGAGGGCCGGGGATTCCACAAGCCCAACGTGGCGCGGATCCGGGACGGATTCAAGTATCAGGGCGCGACGATCCGTACCCGCAGATAGCGCTGCCCGGCGCCTGCGGGAAGCAGGTAGCGGACGACCGCCGACTGCGCCCCCGTGCTGATCACCTGGGGTGGGATGGGCAGCGGCTTCCACGTGATCAAGTCCGTCGAGCTGTCCGCCTCGTAGCGCATGTTGAAGTCCAACTTCGGCTGGATGACGTCGCTCCAAAGAATGCGGTCCTCGCCGTCCCCGACCAGGCGGGTGCTGAACCTCGGGACCGGCGTGGGAGTCACCGAGATTGCAAACGACGCCTCCACCACCGCACCGCCGGCGTCCCGCGCCTGGATGCGGATCGACGGGGAGGCATTGGTTCTCGAGGCCAGCGCCGACGCCACTTCGAGGCGATTCCCGAGGATTCGGAAACGGTTCTCTGGATTCTCCACGAACGTGAACGTGTGCTGGTCGCCACGATCCGGATCGTTCGCGGACAAAACGCCGACCAGTGTCCCGACGGGCGCCTCCTCGCGGACCACCGGATTCGAAAGAAAGATTCCGGTCGGCGCCTCGTTCACGTTGGTCACGGTGATGGTGAGCGACTGGGTCACCGACATGCCGTACTTATCCAGAGCACGCACGGTCACCCCCCACGCGGACGACAGTTCGAAATCGAGTGGACGGGTGGTAAGCAACTGATCTCCCTCAATCCGAAAGGCTCTCGTCGCCGTGATGGGTTCGTTCAGGTAAAACCGGGCCGTATCCCCGGCGTCGGCATCCGTCACCAGAAGCCGTCCCACCACCGTGCCCGCCGGGGCATTCTCACCAACGATCCCCGGCTCCACGCGCAGATTGGTGGGCGGATGGTTGATTGCCGACTGAAAGGTCACCGCGAGGGTGTCATCCAACAGCGTGATGCGGGGCTGGGAACTCTCGAGCGTGAGCAGCAGGAACGAACCCTTGAGCGGGAACAACCGGAGCGGGCGTCCGTCGATTTGCTTCACGTCGAGCGGCGCATAGGTCGCCGACCAACGCTGAAGTTGCGAAAGGCCGCTGACGTCCCGGACGGTGTACAGCGTTTCGTCCCGCCAGTCGCCATCAGTGATCGCGTTGGGAAGAAACGACGCAAATTTGAGCGACGGAATGGAGAACATCTGACCGGATCCGATCAGGACCACCGAGGAATCTGGCTTCACCCGGATCGGTGCCGCCACGTTGACCTCGCCGTGATAGGGCGTCTCTCCGGCGAGCCCCAGTTTTCCGTCGGCGTCGATGCTCTCCCAGTGGAGGTCATTGGGACTCATGTTGTCGCGGAAGAAGTACATCTTCCGATCCTTGGGGTCCCAGGTGTAGGCGCGGGAAACGTAGTTCCATTCGCGCGAGGCACTCAGGGTTCCGTCCGACTTGAACACGTAATGGGTCGCCCACGCGCCAGAGTTGTCGGCGGCGAACACCAGATCGCCCGCGCAAGCCAGTCCACGGGTGGAACCGGGCAGATTGGCAAAGGGCACTTCCACCGCACTGTCGACCAGCAGAACGCTGAGGATCTGTCCGCTTTCGTAGGCGGTGTACACACGGTTCTTCTCTGCGGAATAGGCGGTCCAGCTGGGAGATCCCATCAGAGGGATTCCGGGGAGCTCGCGCCGCTGCGAGATGGACCAGCGGAACAGAACCGACAACTCACGACAGACCAGCACCAGGGTGTCGCCGTCCGCGGCTACAAATGCATTCGCCGGCTCGAATGCAAATCCCGCCATGCTCGGCGCGTCATGTGCTGCTGGAGGCAAGATGCTGTCCAGGGCCACCGACTGAATCTCCACACCGTGGGGCGACACGGCACTGGGCTGGGCCGTCAGCAGATCCGTGCCCGCCACCGCGAGGAACATCGGAGCCACCTCCAGCACTTTCTCCCCCGCTTCCAGAAAATTGGCGCTGTAGGCGACCAGCTTGGTGCCGCGCGCCACGATCGGAAGTCCATCCGCGGTAAACGCCACCGCATCCACCGCCCCGGCGAGCGATCCTGCATAGGTGAGATCGGCGGTGTTGTAGACGATGCCGCTCGAGGTCATCACCCGCCTGCCACCGGGCAGAATCGCCGCCCAAGAGCCGATCGGATAGGCACCGTGGTACGGACTGTCCTTGCTCGCGGCGATGCCACCCGACGGTGCGAGGTCGATCTTCAGAATGTCGGCCGGGCTGATCCCGCTGGTTACTGCAAAGACCGTCTTCCCGTCCGCTGTCACATCGACTCCAGGGAAGACCGAATAGAATCCGAGTGACCCCTGACCGCCGAGCACCCCGGTTCGACGGTCGAGCCACACCGTTCCGTTGCCCTGATCGACGACGTAGAGCAGATCGCCCGCGGCAAACAGCACCCGCACGGAACTCGCCGCGTTGACCAGGAACGATTCGGCCAGGGTTCCGGAATCGAGGCGAACCACCTTGCGATCGTACGCCACATAAAGGGCGTCCGTCTGGCAATGGAGCGCGGTGGGACGATCGGACAGCGGAATGGGAGACATCCAGGCCCTCGCGGTGGAGTCGTACCGTTCCAGCCGGTAGGGGTTGGAGAAGGCGAAGCAGAGGACGGATCCCGAGCGCCCCGAAAGGCTGAGGTATTCACCGCCAACGGATCGGGGCGTGACATCCAGGGTGAAGGGATAGGTCACACGTCCGTAGGCGTTCAACGCGGACAAGCGGTAGAGGTAGCGGACTCCCGGGACCGCGTTGGTGTCGGTGAACTGCGAGACGTTCCGGCCTGCGGATCCCAGCGAATACCAGTTGCCGTTCGGGACTGCGGATCGCTCCAGTTCAAATTGAGATTCGTTTTGAAACGTATCCCCCCACGTCACGACCACCGACCAGGGCGCCGAATCAACCAGACTGAACCCGGTGAAGAACCCGGTCGGAAGCGCGGAATCCCGGTCGAGCGTCGCCGCCACCACTGAGGCCGTCGGAGGCGCAGCGGCAAACGCGTTGAACGCCACCACGCGATACTCGTATCGATGACTGGCTGCGACGGCAGCATCCACAAACTGACTGCTGCCGGGCGGCGCGGTTCCGACGACCGTCCAGTCGCCGCCACTTCCAAGATCCCGTCGCTCGACGCGAAACCCGTCCTCGTTATCCGAAGCATCCCCCCAGCCAATCTCCACGCGGGTCGCGAGCGCCTCGACGAGCTGTGGACCGGTTGCCGGAAGCGGGCTGCGCGGATCCGGCAGTGTGACCACCACCAGCGGGCCCGCATAGGCCGAGGCTCCCGAGACATTGACCGCCCGAACCCGAAACACGTTGGTGCTGGCGAAGGCCAGGCCGGTGACCTCGTAGCGCACGGATCCCGCGGCGACGCTGGCCATCGCCTTCCATCCAGCCGCACCGGGCTGCTGCTGCTCCACTTCGAACGCATCCTCGTTGTCCGAGAGATCCGACCACAAGAGGGTCACTGCATCCGCCCCCACCCGCGTCGTCGCCAGCGATCCGGGCGCCGCGGGCCGGACCGGCGAGGAGAATATCGGCGCCAGGGACGGATCGAGCAGATGAAAACGCGGGGTGGAATCCTGAAGGGTCACCACTGTGACCCCCTCGGATCCGGCAAACACCCGCAGTGGCGTGCCGGAAAGCTGCCGCAATGCCGCTTGGGAATAGTTGTTGGTGTTCCACTGCTGCAACACGGTCACCCCGGCCACTTCACGAATGGTGTACAACGTCTGTCCGGTCCACACAGCGTCAGCGACTCGTACCGGCAGGCTGCCCGCCTTGGTGAGGGCCGTGCCTTCGTACAATTCCCCCGATCCCAGCAACACGGCCCGGGCATCCGGACTCACCCGAATGGGATGAATCGTCTGAACCTCCCCGTGATATGGCGTCTCCGACTGCGTCCCGAGCGTGCCATTGAGCTCAACGCCTTCCGAATGGAGATCGTTGGGACTGGTATCGTCGCGGAAGTGGTAGACGCGTCGATTGACCGCGCTCCAGATAAACTCGGTAGAGAAGTAGTTCCAGGGGCGCGTGGTGATCAGGGTACCGCTCTGGTC
>CANGMO010000198.1 GCA_947454295.1 Verrucomicrobiota bacterium
AGTACCACGAGCAGGAGGCGGAGATCGTCACCCGCGCCGGTCAGAAGGGCGCCGTGACCATCGCCACCAACATGGCGGGTCGCGGCACCGACATCAAATTGGGGGCTGGCGTTTCCGAGATCGGTGGTCTGCACGTGCTTGGCACCGAGCGTCATGAATCGCGCCGCATTGACCGCCAGCTGCGCGGCCGCTGCTCGCGTCAGGGCGATCCGGGTTCCTCCCACTTCTTCGTGTCGCTTGAGGACGACCTCATGCGTCTCTTCGGTTCCGACCGCATCACCAAGGTCATGGAACGCATGGGCCTCGAAGAGGGCCAGGAGCTGGAGCATCCGCTGCTCAACCGCTCCATCGAGACCGCCCAGAAGCGCGTCGAGCAGCACAACTTCCAGATCCGCAAGCGCACGCTCGAGTACGACGACGTGATGAACAAGCAGCGCGAGGTCATCTATGGCTTCCGCAACGAGATCATCCGCTCCGACGACGTTCGCGACCGCCTGATGGACGTGATGGAGGAGGTCGTCCTCCTGAAGGTGCAGGAGTTCACCAGCGCCGAGACCGACCCGGCCGAGTGGAACATCCGCGGCCTGTCCGACTGGGTGAACCTCAACTTCCCCATCGGCATGCCCGAGGAGGAGATCGTCAAGGCGGCGCGTTCCGGCAAGGATCTCCCGGTCCCCGGCTCGCTGTTCGACGGCCTGAGCGAGGCGCAGTTCGCCACGTTGAACTTCGTCAGCAAGGCCATTCGCGACGCCTACGAGCTGAAGGTCAGCTTCGAGCGTCCCGAGGCGCTGGCCAGCATCGAGCGCTACACCATTCTCAGCGCCATCGACCGGCTGTGGCAGGAACACCTGTACGGCATGGACTCGCTGCGCAGCTCGATCGGTTTGCGCGCCTACGGCCAGCGCGATCCGCTCATCGAGTACAAGTCGGAAGCCTTCAAGCTCTTCGACGAATTGATGGTCAACATCAAGACCGAGGTCTGCCACAACATCTTCCGCAGCGCCTCCAGCCTGATGGCGTTCGAGCAGTTCCTGCACAATCTCCCGCAGGTCACCACCCATCAGTCGGCCGACGCGTTTGCGAGCGCCGATGCGGCGGCCGAGGGCGATGCCAGCGGCATGGTGAGTGAAGCCAACCAGGCGTTGGCCAAGGCCCGTCCGGTGCAGGCCACGCCGCGCGTGGGCCGCAACGACGATTGCCCCTGCGGCAGCGGGAAGAAGTACAAGAACTGCTGCGGCAAGTAACCCGGCGTCCACGCGTCCATGGCGGAAGTCGTCATCGTTGGCGGCGGCATCATCGGGCTTTGTACCGCGTTCTACGCGACGCAGGCCGGACACCGGGTCACGGTCATCGACCGCAACCCGGAGCAGCGTGACGGCTGCTCGTACGGCAATGCGGGCATGATTGTGCCCAGCCATTTCGTTCCCCTTGCCGCTCCAGGAATGGTGGCCCTGGGATTGAAGTGGATGTGGAATCCGGAGTCGCCGTTCTACATCAAGCCGCGACTCGATGCCGATCTCATCGCGTGGGCGTTCCGCTTTTGGCGCGCCGCCACGCCGGCCCATGTGGAGCGCGCCGCGCCGATCCTGCGCGACCTCAGCCTCGCCAGCCGCCGCGCGTACGAGGAACTGGCGGCGCTGCCCGATCTCGACTTCGGTCTGGTCCGCAAGGGCCTGCTGATGCTGTGCAAGACGCAGCACGCGCTCGATGACGAGGCCCGCGGCGCCACGCGGGCCCGCTCCCTCGGCATTCCGGCCGACATCCTCGACGCCCGTCAGACCGCCGCGCTCGATCCGGATGTCACCATGGACATCCTCGGCTCGGTCTATTACCCGCGGGACTGTCATCTCTCGCCCGATCGCCTGATGGCGGGGCTTCAACGGCGTCTGCAGGCGGCCGGCGTGCGCTGGCTGTGGAACACCGAGGTCACCGGCTGGAACGTGGAGGCGGGCCGCGTGCGTGCGGTGCGGACCAACGGTAGCGGCGGGGAAATCAGGGCCGATGAGTTCGTGCTGGCCGGTGGATCCTGGTCCACGGGCATTGGCAATGGTCTCGAACTCCATCTGCCGATGCAGGCGGGCAAGGGCTACTCGCTGACGCTGCCGAAGCCGCGTCAATTGCCGCGACTGTGCTCCATCTTCACCGAGGCCCGCATGGCCATCACGCCGATGGGGGATACCCTGCGGTTTGGCGGCACCATGGAAATTGCGGGATTGAACGAGGATGTGAATCCGGTGCGCGTGCGAGGCATTGTGAAGTCGGTGCCGAAGTATTTCCCTGAGTTCCGGATTTCGGATTTCGAGGGAATCCGTCCGTGGCGCGGATTGCGTCCGTGCTCACCCGACGGCATGCCCTACCTCGGCCGGCCCGCGCGCTTCCGCAATCTCGTCGTGGCCACCGGCCACGCGATGATGGGCCTGAGCCTGGGCCCGATCACCGGTCAATTGGTGACCGAACTCCTCGGCGGCCAGAGCCCCTCCATTCCCCTCGACCTGCTCCACCCCGACCGCTTCGCCTGAAGCGCCGGCGCCGCGGAGGCGCACAGATTCGGAGGCGAAGGAAGATGGGAGCTGGTTGATGGAGAAATCCCGGATTCAGCCAGCCCGTTTGGAGTCCCGTCTTCAGACGGTTCGGCATTCACGGCGTGGTGCGGGCGTTCGACTTTGAGGGGGCAGTATCAGGGTTGAAGCACTTCAGCCCTTCAGCGGCCGCACCTGCCTTCATCCAATTGGTCTAGAATTTCAAGAAGCGCAGGGTCGGTGTGGTGCTGTCTCCAACCAGTCGGATGAGGCCGGCCTGGTTTCCCATGATGCGGCGTTCCTTGTTCACCATCAGCAACAGCAGATGCCCTTGCCCATCGAATGCCGCCGCGGCGGGTCCTGCAGAGCAGGTGGTCGAGGTGGCGATGTCTTGAACCGCGCTGATGTTTTTCGAGGACCACCGCCGGCGGCCGGCGTTGTTGGTCACGTTCACGGGTGGGCTCCAGCGGCCGTCGCCCGTGCTGATGCTGACAAAATTGTCGTCTGCGTCCGATTCGCCGGAGTCGTTCATCTGCATGACCACCGCCATGCGCCCGCCCGGTCCTTGATAGGCCTGCATGCCAACGAGCTTGGCCTTGGGGCCCGCCGTCTTTCGAAGGATCACCGGCTCGTCCTCGCTGCCCAGCAGGTAGTCGCGGACGCTCGGGCGTTCACCGGCTGTGTAGAGCGTGATGAGGTGGCGGCGGCCGGCGGCATCGACGAGCAGCGTCGGGATGTCGCTCCACCGGTGGTAGGACAGGTCCGGCAGATCGACAAAGACGCCCGGTTTTCCGCTCTCGAAGAGCTGATACCGAAACTTGTTTCGCAATTCCTCCTTCACGGTGCTGGTGACGCGCGCGACGAAGACCGGATTCCCGGCGGCATCAAAATGGCCGTTCAGCGTTTCCAGTCCGTCGCACGAAGGGCGAATGTTTCCAGTCGTCTTGCTGCCGGTCACGGGCGTGAGCATGGCCTCGCGCGGAGGCGTGGCCGTGGCACCGTCGAGTGTGGATTGAAAGACCAGGCCGTTGCCGACTCCATTGAACTGGAATCGAAACACCTTGCCGGTGCCCTGTCGGATATCCACCAGTTCGTCGTGCCACTTGTTCGGGGTCGTGTTCCACGTCACCTGCACCCGTCCCGCCGGATCGAGCCCGGCGTAGAAATCCAGCGAGCCGTCGTTCTGGAACTCGGTGGATCCGGGCGGATGGATGGGAATGATGCGACTCCACGTGCCGGCCTGGAGCACACGATACACCAGGTTGCAGTGCGCGCTGGTCGCGGGGGAGAGCGCTACCTGGGAATTGGGTCCCAGTCCCGTGCGCCAGATCACGTAAATGCGATTCGCCCGGTCCGCAACGATCAGGCAGCGCCCGACGTGCAGTCCGTTTGGATCCTCCGAGAGATTCTTCGGCTCGCTCCAGGTCCGTCCACCGTCGGTGCTCGACCTGTGGTACACGGCCCACTCCATCGGCGGTCCGTGCAGTTCATTGAAAACCACATGGATCGTGCCGTCGGGTGCGACGGCGATGCCGGGCGATCCCTCCTCTTGGTCGTGTGTCGAGAGTTTGATTCCGTCGACCGGCTTCCCGTTCCTGCCTTCAACCTCCAACGATCCATCGGCGCCTTTGCGGACGAGTTCCGAGTTCTCGAGGGGTTGGAGCGGGGTGGCCGGAGGCTGGACCACGGGCGCTATTGTCGGAGTGGCTGGCGGGGTGACTGCGGGCGGCGGGATCTCAGCTTTGGCGACCTTGGCTGCGATCGCGTCCCCCAGGAGTTTTCGCACGGCCGCCTTCTCCTCGAAGAGCGGATCCGCGGGGCCCTTGGGTTGGGCGTAGGTGAGGGCGTCGGACCCGTTGGCGCCCTTGAGCGTGGGATCGGCACCGTGCTTGAGCAGGGCGCGAACGGCGCCCGCCTGCCCGCGTTGCGCGGCACACATCAAGGGGGTGAATCCGAATCCGTCGTTCCGGTTCACATCGGCACCCTTGCCGGCGAGGTAATGGACGATGTCCACCTTGCCCAGCAGGGCGGCGGCACCAATCGGCGGCATCTTGCGTTCGTCGAGCGCGTTGAGGTCAGCCCCGGCGTCGACGGCCGCCTGGACGGCTTCCAGGTCGCCGGACCGGATGGCCTTGGCGAGATCGCCCGCGAGACGCGCGTCGGCCTCCGCGGCGGAGAGGGAGGTGGTGACGAGGAATCCGAAAAGAAGGCACGCCACGAATCGGGCCGCACCGTTGAGAAGGGTATTCATGGGACTGCGGAAGGGCGCTGAATCTGAATCAGTACTTCGAGACTCCACACCTCCCGCATTCCAAAGACAACGCCAAAGCAGGATCAGGGAAGGCGCTGCTGAGAGGCGAAAGAGTGGCGGAAGCCGTCAGTGCTTTATCGCGTGTGGTTCCTAGATGCTGCCGCCGCCCGACTGACTGACCTGACCGTCTTCCATCACTCGGTAGAGCTCCACCCGATCCCATTTTCCACCTCTGGAAACCGAGTTGGGCCGCATCCGGTGAACGCAGGAAATGATCCATCCCCACCGGTTCTTAACGTCTGGAGTCCAAAAGTGGAACGAAAGGGCCCCGCCCCGGATTCTCGGATGGTCGAACCGTTCGGGCGTGGTCCAGTCGGCCGCCACGATCAGCACTTCCTCCTGGGTTGTGGGTTGCTTACGGAGGTAGGCCTCGACCTTGGTGATCGCTTCCTCGGCGCTCAGCGTGGGGAGCGGGACTTCCGACGGGTTCCATGGGCTGGCACGCGGGTCGCGGGTATAACTTGGAGTCACCTCGAAGGGTGCGTCCGTCACCCCATCCTCACGCATCCGGAGAACCCGGGACCGCGAATCGAGATTGGTTTGTCCCGGCGCGACGCGCGGAATCCAGGTGGCGAACCATCGCCACTCCTGCAGGGCGTTGGTCCATTGGTGTTCCAACGCGGTGGGCATCCGGCAC
>CANGMO010000199.1 GCA_947454295.1 Verrucomicrobiota bacterium
CCCAGGCCATTCTCCAGGACCCCGACTTCCGCCGCGGCACCTACACCACGAACTTCGTGGAACGTCTGCTCAGTGGCGCCCGTCGTGAGTTGATCCAGGAAAACGCCTGAGGCCCGTTCCCGCGTCGCTCCAATCGAGGGCGTGCGCGCAAGACACGGGACGTTCGAAGCCATTCGACTCGCCCCGACCCTGATGCCTTCTAGGCTTACGGGATGCGTTTCGATTCCCCGCTGCGCTGCTGCGGTCGGTTGCTCTGTTGCCTGGTCTGGATCGCTTTGACTTCAGTCCGGGGCGACTCCTCGTGTGTGGTGGCCACCTACAACGTGGAGAACTACCACGTCCGCGACTGGGGAAACCGCCACGAGAAGCCCGCTCCCGCGCGCGATGCGGTCGCCGAGGCGTTGGAGCGGATCCATCCGGACATTCTGGCTCTGCAGGAAATCGGCGAGCCGGCGGCTCTGGACGAGCTGCAACGCTCCCTCGCGTCGCGGGGACTGAGCCTACCGCATCGGGAACACCTCGGCGGTTGGGATACCAATCTCTTTGTCGCCCTCGTGAGCCGCTTTCCCATCGTTCGCCGTGACCCGCACACCAACGACAGCTTCCTCCTCGATGGCCGACGGTTTCATGTCAGCCGCCCCGTGCTGGAGGTCGATCTCGCCCTCGCCCCGAACTTCCGACTCACCGTGATCTCCGCGCATCTGAAATCCCGTCGTCCGATCGGCACGGCAGATGAATCGGCCCTGAGACTCGCGGAAGCCCAGCAGCTACGCCACCACATCGACAATGCCCTCCTCAATCCCGCCACGCAGGCGCTGGTGGTATGTGGGGACTTCAATGATTCACCGGACAGTCGCGCCGTAAAAATCATTATCGGACGCGGCCGACTCCGGCTGCACGACACGCGACCAGCGGAACGTCCCCACGAGGATGCGGGCGGACCCACGCCGGTCCGATCGGTCACCTGGACACATTTCTACGCCCGGGAGGACAGCTATTCGCGCATCGACTACCTGCTGCTCTCGCCGGCGCTGGAATCACTGGAACTGCGGCGCGGAACCTACGTGTGGAACGGACCCGGTTGGGGCCGCGCTTCGGATCATCGTCCCGTGGTTTGCGAATTGCGGATCCCGGCCCCCTGAGACACGCCATCGGACGGCCCTCGCGTCTGGGTGGCGAGTGCACGAAACTCCAGCAATACCGTCTGCTTCGCCCGATATCCCATCAGCCAGGAAACGCCGCAAAACAGCAGGAGTCCGCCCCAGTATTCGATGGGGAGCAGCCCCTTGGCCGCATACAGGACGCGGATGAATTCGCAGATCATGCCGAAGAAGTGCGCAAGTGCCGCGGGCCCCACCCAGACCGTCAGGAGGGTCCGAACGCCCAGCGCGTGAATGGACCGCCCCTCCAGGGCAAGCCGTGTGGCCAGCCAGCGGGTCGCAGGCAGAGCAACGATCGCACCGAGCAGGAACAGTTCAAGCGGTCCCGGAAGATCAGGGGGAAACGCCCAGCCGGGACCGCGCACTCCGAGGATCAACCAAAGATCAACGAGGATCAGCACGACCGCCGGCCCCAGGAACATCCGCCGCAGTGCACTGAGCTGGCCGGCCAGGATGGCGTCGCGATCCAGCGGCGTGCACAGCAGCAGTTCAAACGAGCCGGTCAGCCGCTCCTCGACCAGACGTGCAGCGGACTCGGTGACCATCCAAACGACCAGAAGCCCCTGGGCAACCACCACGAGGGGCATCACCACCTCTTCCAGCGTCCAGGGACTGCGCAGGATGACCACGAGCCAGACTGCGAGACTCGCCAGTGCGGCGATGAGGATCCAGGGGTGGGCCGGCTTCCACACCTCGCGCTGGGAGAGCCACAGGTAGGCGGATCGGTTGAGGAGCCGTTGACGCAGCCGTTGACGCGCCGGTGCGCTTCCGTGGGTCCACACACTCCAAAGCGCACGGATCCTCAACGTCCAGGGTTTGGATGGTGCATCCTGCCACACGGTCCGGGTGCGTCGGGCCGCCCAGGCCAGAAGCAACCAGGCTACGCCCTGCTGGACCGCCAGGCTCAGTGCAAAGCACGTGGGCATCGGCAACGGAATCGCGCCGCCCAATCCGGCCAGCGCCGCGCCGGAAGCGGCGTTGGGAATGGCGGCGATGCCGAGGGTCATCAGCGGACTCGGCAGGCCCAGACCGACGATCCAGAACGGAAGGGTGCTGCCACCATTGTCGACCGCTCCGGCCCACATAGCGCCCATGGGGATGGCGGCAACCGCGAAGACTCCCAGCGCCGCCAATCCGGCCGCCTGTCGCGGAGCGGTGCACCAGGTAGAGACCCAGATGGACACCGCCATGGACACGAACAGCGTGTTCAACAACGCCACCGACAACACCCCCACCTGCCCTAACGTGACGCCGCCGAGCAGCATGCCGATGGCCAGAATGGGAAGCACCGAAACCAGCGCATACGCCGATCCGGTCACGGCGGCACCCGCCTTGCCCAGCACCACATCCCATCCGGTGAGGTCGGTGAGAAACAGCAGGCCCAGCGTGCCCTCACGACGCTCCCGGCTTACCGCATCCGCGGTCGTTGCAACCCCCAGACCGAGGGCGGAAAGCCCGGCAGCGGCGGTGAGCTGCAGGAACAACTGGGATCCCAGACCCGCCGGGCCGCTTAGGGCGGCCCTCGACACCAGCAGCACGGTGGCGGCGCCCACGATGGCCGACGCGGCGACGGCCACGCGAATACGCCAGGTCTCCGGTCGCCGGCTCGCGCCGAGCATCTCGCGCACGATGAGGGAGAATACCGGTTTCATGACCTCCTCGTACCGCCGCTTCCCTTACTTTCCGCCCACCGGGGTTGGGGTCGGTGCGGACCGGGATTCCTTGGGGCTCCCCGAGCGCGACATCTGAGTGCAGGCAAGTTCCCGGAACTTCGGCACAACCTGGCTGCGGGAACGGGACAACCAGAACGCCGCATTGCCAGCACCGAGGACGATCCAAAGCACGAGGAGCTTCCCGGGAGTCATCCAGTTTCCCTGCCCCGCCACGGACATCACCCCGAGCAGCGTGAGCAGCAGGATCCAGCAGAAATTCGGGAACACCAGGCCCATGACCACGATCCAGCTCGTGGTCCGTGTCCCCTGTCCGGTCATGCCCTTCCACATCCCCATCCAGTAAAGGGTCCAGGCATCCAGCGGAAGAAACACGATACGTGCCAGCCAGACCATGGCCCACAACAGGGATTCTTCGCCGGCGGAAAACTCGGAGCGCAGGGACAGGACGAGGAAGATGGCGTCGAGGGCCATCACCACCAAGATTGGGCCGCCAAACTGATGAATGAGCGCCACGCGCCGACCGGTCAGCAATTCAGGCACCTCGAACGGAGTGGTTAGCAGCAACTCCAGCGCACCGCTTCGACGATCCTCAAGAAACTGACGCGGCGCCTCGTTCGCGATCCACAGTTTCAGCACCACGTGCAGAATCAGGGAGGTACTGAAATAGCTCAGTGCGTTCCACCAAGCGGAGCCGATCCGCCAGGCACCGTAGGAAAAGCAAAGAAAGACGATGGCGAAATAGACCCAGACCATCAGCGGGCGCATCCAATAGCGGCCCGAGAGCCAGGCGGCCGGATTCGCCTCCAGCAGGCGGCGCCGATGCGCCAGTTTGGCTGGCACGTTGGGAAATCTTGCCGCCTCCAGCCACGCGCGCCAACCGGCCCTCGTATCTCTCGCTCCGCGCTCCTGCCAGCTCCGGGGCAGACGGAAACAGGCGATGGCCAACAATCCCGTCACCAGCACGCCAGTCCAGATCTCGGCCTTCCAGAACGCTGCCGCGCCTCGGGTGAACGCACCATCGTCCACATGCGCGTAGGCGACAATGGGACTGAGCCGGATCATTCGCTGCAGGACGTGACTCAGCGATTTGGCCCAGCGGGCGGTGCTGGCCGGTCCGCCAATCCACTCCAACAGGTCTTGTCCCAGAACGCCCACCAGCGGGCAGAGGCCAAACAGGGCCACGACCAGAAGAAAGGTGAGGCTCGCCGCACGGCGCGAGTCCCGGCAGAACACCGACACCGTCAGTCCTGCAGAGAGCGAGAGAATCAGGATGGAGACCAGAAACAGCACCATCCGGAGATATTCGCCGCCCGTGACACCGCCCATCAGGAGCCCGAGCGCCATGACCGGCAGCAGTGCCAGCAGCCCATAGAACGCCCCCAGCGAGGTGGCGGCGATCTTTCCCAAGGCGACGTCAAAGCCATTCAGGTCGGTGAGAAACAACAACCCCAGGGTGCCCTCGCGCTTTTCGGAACTGACGCTGTCCGAGGTGTAGGTGACGCCGGCAAATCCGGCGAAGGCCAGCGCGAGAAAGGAAATGGAGGAGAACAGCGCCTGGCCCGTGACCTTCAACTGGGTGATCGACTGCGCGAGGAGAATCCACGCCGTGAGAAACAGCGCCAGCAGACCGGACAACGAACGCCCCCAGTAGGTCCACGACCGCCGCGACGCCACGCGCAACTCGCGTTCAACGATGGGGAATAGGGTCATGCGCGGACGGCATCGTTGGGAAACGAGCCGGGGGCATCAAGTCGCAACTCCGGGAATGAGCGCCCCCCGGATCAGCCCCGAATGAAGCCCCGATCCTGCAGCCGGCGCTCGGCGGCTCGCATCAAAAGGAAGCCGCCCCAGCCCATGGTCAATGCGATCAGGGAACACGCCACCGGCAGGTGCCAGGCCGTCGACGGCGTCACGCGAACCACCAATTGGATTTGCGTCATCAGAAGGAGCAGCGGGAGCAGGGTCGCCACCCCCTGTCGAACGCCACGTGCGCCATGGCCCACGGAAAAAAACAACCCCAAGCCGATTGCCCAAAAGATCGCTGCCCCCCAAATCGTCATCATTCCCAGGCTTTCCAACCACGAGAAGACCCGGAAGGCCCCGCCTCCGGACGACTGCCGCCAGAAGTTTTCGGCAATTGTCGTAAGGAAGGCCGGAGCGAATTGACGAAGCAGAACCTTGAAACGCCCACGAATCAGGTCGGCGGGCGCGAGTGGCGTCACCAATAGCAGCTCCAACCCTCCCTGCTCCCGTTCCGTGTGAAAACTAAACGACGCCACCAATCCCGCCCCCATGAGCAACACCGCGAGCACCCTCCCTGCATCCAGCACGGGCCCGATCACCCCGGTCATCGAGGCGACAACCAGCGCCAGCCACCCCAGTGCGAAGACACGCTGCGCTCCCGTGCGGGTCAGGAGCCACCGGACTGGATTTCGTTCCAGTCGACCGGCGCGCTTCCTCCAGTTTCTGGCTCGCGATTCCGAATCCAGCGAAACGGCGTCGGTGGCGCCTTCACCCCGACTCAGGCTCAGCTTCCACGGTTGCCAGGAGCGGCGCACGGAAAAGGCCGCCACAGTGATCCCCAGGACAACCAGAACCAACGACAACCCG
>CANGMO010000200.1 GCA_947454295.1 Verrucomicrobiota bacterium
GGGGATCCCGGAAGAACTTCCCAACGCAGGCGGGTCTCGCGATTGGTGGACACCGTGGTGACGCGACTCGCCACCACCACCAGCGGCGCATCCCCGGCGCTCGACGCCACCGCGGCCCAGGGAGGATCCACGCGAACCGTTGCCAGGCGGCCCACCGCGCTGCCCGGGGAGAGCGAGATCCGCACGCAGTTGTTGTTGAAGGTGAGGGGCGACACCGCCGGGGCGTCCGAGCCCGAGAGATCCTCCCAATTCCAGCCGCTGCCCACCGCCGGTCCCCGAAACGCCGACACGTCCGCCACCAATCCTCCTTCAATGCGCTTCACTCCGGCCTTCTTGATGGCATCCACGACCGGCTCGATTCCACGCTTCCATCCGCCGCCGCGAAACCGGCCGGAAAGCAGGGAATCGCCTTCCCCCCGGATCCACAGGTCGCCCTCAAGACGCCCCGAGGCATCCAAGGGCGCGGTGGTGAGCAGGTGCGTGGCCGCCTGGAACTGGGCGCCAAGTTGATCCAGCGCCAGCGCGCCGGTGAACAGCTTGGTGTTGGAGGCCGGCACCAGAAGCCGGGTGGCATTGGTGGCAAACCACACTTTTCCCGATGCCAGCGAGACCACCTCCACCCCCCACGTCGCGCCGGGGGCCCGCGTGGCGGCGAGGCGGGCGATGAATCGCGCCCGCAAGTCGGCGAGCGTCGTCGCAGGTCCAGAGGCCTCGTCGGCACTGACGGAAAACACCCTTGCCGCGAGCGCGAGTACCGCACCCACCCGGATCAGCCTGGGGAAAAATCGCATCGAATTGGCAAAAGACTTTTGCCAATCGGCCCGCGCCGCAATAGAGGAATCGCCCGTGCATCCACTCGATTATCCAGACCGCCACTTCGTGCGGGCCGCCGAAGGCTGGCTGGAACTCGGGGATTCCGCCGAGGCCGCGCGCGAACTCCGACTGGTTTCACGCGAGGGTGCCGGTCACCCCGACGTCCTCGAACTCCACTGGCGGCTGCACGCACTCAAGGGCCAGTGGGATGATGCCCTGAGCGTCGCGGAGGAAGTCACGTCGGCCGCGCCGGATCGCGCCTCAGGCTGGATCCACCGCTCCTATTGTCTGCACGAGCTCAAGCGCACCCGCGAAGCGTGGGACCTGCTGCTCGACAAGGTTCGTGTCTTTCCGAAGGAATCGATCATTCCCTACAACCTGGCCTGTTACGCCTGCCAGATGGGAGAACTCACCGCCGCCAAGGATTGGCTGCGCAAGGCCGCCAAACTCCGGTCACGTGACGAAATTCGGAGCATGGCCCTCGGCGATCCAGACCTGGATGCCATCAGCGACTTCGTAAAGACGCTTTGAGAAACGGACTGCACGGATTTTCACGGAAGGGAAAATCAGTGGATCCGTTTCTACCCGGAGCCAACCGGCTCCGTGCGAATCCGTGAACTCCGTGTCCGACCAGCGGCTCAGGGCTGGCTGGTGATCTTGCGCCAGTCGACGTCGAGCTTCTCCGCATAGGTGGCGAAGGCGCGTTCGTGAAGGATCAGAACCGCGCGGGCCACGCTGGAATCATCGGCCCGACCCATGACGCCCATCGAGTCAGGAATGAGATCCATCTTGCGGTGCGCATAGGTCAGCGCAAACACGGCAGCCGAGAGGGCGTGATACGGCAGTTCCTTGTAGGCCCCTTCCGCAACGTCCTCGACGACATCGGCCAGGAACTCCAGCTGGTCCACCAGATGGGGAAACTGCGGCGCATGGATCTGGGCGAACTCAACCTTCCACATGGGAAGGCTGCGCAACACCTTTTCAACCAGCGCGGGGGTCACCTGCGCGGCACCATGAGTCACGAAGTTGGCGATTTCTGACATGGAGCGGATCCTAGCGGTTCCCCGGCGGGGCCACAACCCGCAACGCGTTTGTTTTCGACCACGGTCCCTGATTCGATGCCCCCCATGAAGTCCGCAACCCGATTCGCCGTGGTTCTGGTCACGACCCCCAATCTCCGGGTCGCCCGCAAGCTGGCCGGGGCGATCCTCGACGCGCGCCTCGCCGCCTGCGCCAACCTGGTTCCCGGTCTGGAGTCGCACTACGTCTGGCAGGGAAAGCGCGAACGCACCCGCGAGGTGCTCATGGTGATGAAGACCACCCGGCGCCAGCTGGCCGCCCTCGAGACGCTCATCCTCAAGCTGCATCCCTACGACACCCCGGAAATCATCGCGCTCCCGCTCGTTCAGGGCAACGTCCGGTACCTGAAGTGGATCATCGATTCAGTGGCTTGAAGCCGCATCACGGCGCGAAGCCCTGGAAGAACGCGGAGTTCGATGAAGCAACGCGAACCCGGTGGGTCAGCTTGGCTCCCAATGGGGGCGCCCACGATTTGAGATCCGGACTCGTCAGCAGAAAGAACGGAGTCGTGGATGCTGATGGTTCCACCCACCACCCGCCTCCAACCGGATCGGGGGTCAACTGCAGAGCCAACGCTCCGCCGCCCCCCTGGCTACCCGTATTCGCCGCATCACCGCGGACCATGGGCCACCCCGAGAGGGCCGGTCCGGAACCGGCGTTTAGGGAGACCAACTCAAAACTCGTGGCCACCACCACCGTCCCATCTGAGTGGATCAGTGGCGGAGTCAATGAGGTGCCGTCCAACTCCACCACCCATCGTGTCGCTCCGGTGGCCGCGTCCACCGCATACAGGCGCGGTCCCTGCGGCAGGTACACCGTGCCATCCGCCGCCACGGCAGCGGCCGCCGTCGGAACAATCCCTGCCTCCCGCTGCCAGCGGATCTTGCCGGTGGCCAGGTCCACGCAGGTCCAAAACCCAGCCGCGGCCTTCCCCGGGACCCGCACTCCCTGAACCAAAACAAACACGGCATCCGGTCCCAACACCGGGGATGACAGTTCCTGTCCGCCCAGGTTTGCAGACCAGACTTGAGTGCCATCCGCACCGCTGAGCGCCTGCAAGGCTCCGCCGGAACCCGCCAGAATCAAATGCCCCTCCACGTCAATGGCGAGACCGGTGGGCGTGCTGCCGGCAAGCGGACGGCTCCAGCGGATGCGGCCATCGTGAGCAATGGCCTGCAACCGGCCCGAAGCGGTCAAACGATACACGGTGGTGTTGACATCGGATGCCGGCAGAATCGATCCCGACTCCGGCAGGACCACCTCGAGGGAACCCGTTCCCTCCGTCGACCGCGCCAGCAACCGGTCGTTCGGCCTTAGATTCACCAAGGTTCCGTCGCGCAAAAGCAAAGGCGCCACATTCCATCCCGGGACGATCGGGCCTTGGACCCCGGCAGTAGAGACCGGATGCACTCCCGACTCCGTCGCCACCCACAATCGGCCCTGCACATCGGCGACGATCGGGCCGCGAAAATCCCCGTGAAGTTCCGGCACGAATGGATCCACCTGAAGCGACCACGCGTTGGTCAGATCCAGCGTCCACTGATGCAGCACGGCATCGCTCGTTCCCAGCAAAACGCGGCCGTCGCGGGTCAGCGTGATCGGTGTGGCCAGGTTCCCGGCAAAATGGAGTGGGATTCGTGCCCTGACCGATCCCGTTGCCGTGACCACTGATCCGGAACTCACTGAGATGGATTCCCCCACGGCATTCCGCGCGACGACCCAATAATACTGGGACTGACCGGCCAGTGCAGTGGGGTCATCGAAGGCACCGGCACCCGGCCCGACGATCCCAACCACCTTGGCGGTCAAGAAGTCAGGCGAGTCGCTCCGATACACCACACGATCCACCAACTCTCCAACCGACCACTGGACACGGTTGAATCCCAGCCAAGGCTCGCTCTTCACCTGAGTTGGGGCCGGAGGCGGTCCGGAGGGCCGGGCCAAGCTGGAACTCCGATGGACATCGCGCCCAGGCAGCGGCCATGGCGCTGAAGCATCGGCCCCGGCTCCGACTGCAATGGCTCGCAGCTCCACTCCGTCGAACCAGAACATCCGACCCGATGCGGCCAGCAACGGGGTGGTGGCCGCGCCATGACGGAAATGGAGGGGAGCGAGATCGGAGGTTCCCTGTTCCCGGTCCAGGCGGAGCAAGCCGTCGTTGGTGGGCACCAGCAAGTGATGGGTTTCATCCAGCATGGGGGCCCCGATTCCGATCCCGGCGCCCGCCAGATCGTGACGCCACTTGAGAGTCCCTTCGGCACCCACCGCAAATATCTCGTTCAGCCCCACGCAATACGTGGTGCCGTCGCCATCCACGGCAAGACTGTCGCGCCACCGGTCGTCCAGGGGTGCGCCAACCCGGACCTGGGAGTTGGACCAGCGGACATTCCCGTCGGCGGACACCCGATGCAGGGCGAATGATGTACCGACCATCCAGTCGCCGTTTGGCAACGCCGCAACCGCGGTCGCCGGCAGCGACGGATTGCTCCAGAGAGCCAATCCACCCGCCGGGGGCAACACCCAAAACCCGCCCGGTCCGCCCATGGCCACGCCACCCGAGGGCCCCACTTCCAACATTCCCGCCACCAACACCGAACTCAGTGGCGCATTCGTCAGCAGAATCGGTGTCACGCCCTCGGAACCAATTCGGTAGGTCAGCCGTGATAGAACGCTGGTGGGGACATGAATCACACCGTCCTGCCCCACGGCCGGAACACCCAGCCCCTCGATCACGCCCGATGAGGATCCCACCAGGGATCCATTCGCCTTCAAAACGGAAATGCCGGTCGAAGTGACGATCACAATGCGATCCTGACCATCCACGACCGGCGCCGAAGCAAACGAGCCATCGACGTTTCGCTCCCACTGCAACACTCCAGATTCCGAGTAGGCCTGGACGCGGGTGGTAGGCGGCGTAGTGGCGTCGGTCCATGCGATGATCACCTGGTCGCGCACCCAGGCGGGTCCAAGGGGCATGGCCGCCGACGTCGGCGCGGATAGGCCGCCACGAACTGCGATGCGCCAGAGATCGAGTGCGGGCATCAACGCCAGCGGATCTGAGAAGGCGCCAATCCCGGATTCATTGACACCCCGAAGCCAGAACCAGTTGGTGACACCCGGTCGGCTGTCCGTGACCCACGCATGCGTCGAGCCGTCCAGTGAGACCACGCTTCGATGCGCTTTCTGCAACTCCTGGCTCGCGGCAGACCAGAGCTCGTAACGTCGGACCGCCGCTGCCGGCTTCCAACTCACCAGCACATCCACCTGATCCAGCGCCCGCGTCAGAGTCGGAGTCCCGGGCGCGGACGGCGCGGAGGCGCTGCGTCCCGAATGCGCCGGATTCCCGCCGATCACCGGCCAGCCCTCCGACGCCACCGGCGATCCGCCCGCGATGCAAACCAGTTCCCCCTCCTGCAGCGCGGCCAAGATATCGCCACCCGGTGTCGCCATCAGCCCGCCCACCGCGGTGCCTCCCAACCCGAGGCTCCAACGCCTCTTTCCCGCCGCATCGAAGGCCAGGGTCCGGCCTCCCTGTGTCGAAACCGCCAC
>CANGMO010000201.1 GCA_947454295.1 Verrucomicrobiota bacterium
AGACACTCCTCCAGCAGTTCGCAGGGTTCGCGGAAGCCTTCGCCAGTGGTGGTGGCGTTCCCTTCTGCGGAGGCGGCCTGGATTTGAATCAGGCACCGGGCGAGATGGAACAGAGTTTCGAACTGGGCGGGATCCAGGGTTCGGGCGGCCCGGAGATGACTCACGGATTCCCGGGCGTGTCCCTCACGTTCCGCCAGGAGCCCCAGTCCGAATTCAGTCAGCGCGCTTCCCGGGGCGAGTTTGGCGGCCGCCTCAAACTCGATGGCTGCCTCATTGGTTCGTCCCTCCGCGAGGAACCAGCGGCCGATCCAGTGTTTCAACTCACCGGGCGCCGCAGGGCGTGCCTGGATCTCCGGTTGGACCGCATTGGTGAGGGTCAGCTTGAGCACCGCGAACCGGCCGTTCTTTCGGTAGTAGTTCAGCTCGTCGGTCAGCTTGTCGAGCGACCAGCCGAGCGTCTCCCTCAGGGCCGGCGCGAACGATTTTCCCTCCGCTAGTTTCTTCAGGAACCCATCGGATTTTTGAGCGACCTCCCGGTTGGCATTGAACAGCAGCAGATGGGTCATCAACCAGCTTTCAGCGTAGAACGCCTGCATCGACTCGGTGGAGGCCCCATCCAGCGACCGCTGTGTGGCGCCCATCACCGTGTCAACATAGAGCAGTCGAAGGTGTTTCAAGGCATTCAGGGACTCTTTCGGCGGGGTTCCCAAAAGCACGTGATCGGGCCGGACCTGGGCGGTTGAGAGACACTCGGCGATCCCCTCGTTCAACCAGAACGGCCAGGTCGCGTGTTGGGCCCGGCACAGGAGGTGGACGTACTCATGCTGGACCACGTGTCCCTCGCGCCGCTCGTCGTCCTCGGCGTTCACCGCTATGAGGTTCTGGTGGGGATCCGCGATGTAGAGGCCGTCGATTTCCGCGGATCTTCCCTTGTGCCGAACCTTGACCGGATCGAATTCGGAATCATTCCGAAACAAGATCAATCGCGTGGGAAGATGGCTGACTGCCGCTTCGCCCTGATACGCCACGATGGCGGCGCGGAAGCGCTCAAGTTTCTCCATCCGCTGACGGGCAAGCATCTCGCCCGTGTCGCTCAACACTTCAAGATGGGCGCTGGTGAAGACGCGCCAAGCCGCGGCAGCTACCCTGGATTCCACCACTGTCAGCAAGAGGCTCCAGACGATCAGGTGCCGGAGCCATCCCTTCGAGTTCATGGGAAAGGAAACCCCGATTCAGGGCTGCTTCGCAACGGGCGTGTTGGCCTTCACGTACGCGAGAGCGCCATCCACAAACGCGGATGGATCCTGAGCAAAGATCGGGCTGTCGGTCTCCAGGGCGAGGACGCCCGACCAGTTCGCGGCGGCGAGCTTTTGCAGGAGGCCCTTGAGATTGGCGTTTCCCTCACCGATGAGCGTGTCCACGGCGACATCCTCACCGGCCTTCACCTTCTCGACGCGCTTGTCTTTGAGGTGAATGTCGAAAACGCGCCCTTCGTACTCGGTGAACACGCGCGCGGCATCGAATCCTGCGGCGGTGACCCATCCGACGTCGAGGCACACGCCGATCCGTGGATCGCGATGCTTCAGTACTGCGCGGACCACCGCGGGATTTCCATACAGGGAGCGGATGCCGTGATTGTGAACGGCGAGGCGGATGTCGTATTCCTTCACTAGTTCTTCAAGATTGTCCCAGATCTTGAAGTCCTGCGGTTCCACAACGATTTGCCGGATCCCCAGCAGCTTTGCGCACTCGAACAACTTCCGGTTCTCCTCCTTGTCCAGCGAAGTATCGGCGACCCCAAAGCTGTACACATGAATGCCCCGGGCCTCCCACGCCGCCTTTTTGGCCAGCAGTTCCTCGCGAGGGGCCTTGGGATTCAGATGAACACTCAGGTGCAGCTCGTGGACATGATGCTGTACCGCGAAGTCGAGGGCCTTTTCAAACGGGAGCGAACGCAGGCTCCAGGACTGAATGGCGACCTTGGGTGACCAGTCGGCCGCCAGTCCCGAACTTATAAGTGCCGCCGCCGCCGTCAGCAGCGTGATCAACCCACCCCCACGTGGGCGGCAATGGAAGCGGGATTTGGAATGCATCCGGGTGTGTCGAGGTGTGGAGTCAGAGTGAAGTGTGGCCGTCATGGTGGCAACGACCAGATGGGGGAATCAAAGTCTGCTGCGCGCCCCGCTTCCCAACCTCCGTGCGCGACGGTAGGGTTCTCGCATCAAGTCCCAGGCTCCAGTTCTGTTGACGGGTCGCAGCGCGCGATGGGCGAGCTGGCTCGTCCTGACGATCGGGATCTGGTGCGCCGCTGGTTCCAGGGAAGTGCGAGCCGCGGTCGGGACGAATCAAGGGTCGTGGTTCTTGCCTCCGAACCGATCGACCCCACCCGCCGTTCGGGACGCCTCATGGGTCCGCACTCCGATGGACGCCTTTGTCCTCGCGCGCCTGGAATTGGCAGGACTGCGTCCTTCCGCGGAGGCGACTCGCGCCACCTGGTTGCGACGGGTATCACTGGATCTTACCGGACTTCCCCCCACTCCGGAGGAGACAGGGGCCTTTCTCCAGGATGCCCGCGTTGATGCCTACGAACGCGTTGTCGATCGGCTTCTGGGGTCGCCGCGATACGGTGAGCGGTGGGCTCAGCACTGGCTGGATGTGGTGCGCTATGCCGACACCCACGGGTTTGAAGTGAACACCGAGCGTCCGACCGCTTGGCCGTACCGGGATTGGGTGATTGGGGCGTTGAATCGCGATCTACCCTGCGACCGGTTTGTGCGTGAGCAGATTGCCGGCGATTCGCTCGGCAGCGATGCCGCGACTGGGTTTCTGGTGACGGCATCGGTGCTCCTGCCCGGGCAGATCGGCGCCGATGACGTCTCGAAGCGGCTGGCCCGCCAGGACGCCCTCGACGAGATCGTGGTCAACACCAGCCAAACGTTTCTCGGCCTGAGCATCGGATGCGCCCGCTGCCACGATCACAAGTTCGATCCCATCCTCAGCCGTGAGTATTACTCGCTGCAGGCGTTTTTCGCCGGCGTGGAATACGACGAGCGCGAGCTTCGCACCCCGGAGACAGCCGAGGCGGAACGCGAGATCGTCCGGTTGCGAGGCGAGGTCTCCACCGTGGAGGCGGAGCTTGCCCGATTTGAACCCCTCGCTCGTCCCGGAGCCGACGCCGTCCGGCAAACCCAATCGCAGATGAACCGGGATTTCTTTGCGCCGCGCCTGGTGAAGTTTCTCCGGTTTGCGATCCAGGAGGTGAACCGGCATCCCACCTTGGGCGTCATTGAACCCTGCCTCGATGAAGTGGAGATACTCACCGACGAACCGACTCCCCGGAATGTGGCACTGGCCTCGCTGGGCACGCGGGTCACGGCGTCGGGCAGCCGGAACTCGGGGCGGCACCAGCTCGCGCAGGTGAACGACGGGCTCTACGGCAACGATCACAGCTGGATGTCCGACGAGGCGGGGCGGGGCTGGCTGCTGTTTGAGCTGGCAAGACCGGAGCGTGTGTCCGCGGTGGTGTGGAGCCGGGATCGGGAGGGCAAATTCCAGGATCGCACGCCAACGGCGTATTCCATCGACGCGGGCATGTCGCCCGATTCCCTGGAGACGGTGGCCTTTGTTCCGTCGCCGCGACCGGCGGTGAACGCGGTGCGCAATTCGGACCGCTTTGCGTCGGTTACCACCCGGCGGATCCGGTTCACCATTCTGGATTCGGGATCCCAGGAACCCTGCCTCGATGAACTCGAAGTCCAGTCCACCGATGGACGGAACGTGGCGCTCGCCTCGGCGGGCACTCGGGCGTCGTCGTCCGGGGATACCGTGGTGGCGGGTCGACACACGCTGGCGGGACTCATCGACGGCCGGTACGGCAACGATCACAGCTGGATGGCGAAGGAAGTGGGGCGCGGATCGGTGACGCTGGAATTTTCCCGGCCGGAAAGCATCGAGCGCGTGGTGTGGGGTCGCGATCGCGACGGGATGTTCGCCGACCGATTGGCGACCAGGTATCGCATCGAAGTCGAGGATCTGGCTTCCGGGTGGCGGACGGTTGCCGATCATTCCGATCGTCATTCCGCCCCCGACGGCGGGGGAAGGGCGCGGTCGCCTGATGTGCCGCTCGCCGGATTGAACGCCGATCACGCACGTCGGGTGGTCGGATTGGGGCAGCGACGCAAGGAACTTGAAGCGCGCATGGAATCGTTGAGCGCGTCTCGTCGGGCCTTTGCCGGGGCATTTCGTGCGCCGGATTCGATTCGACGGCTGCGGCGTGGCGATCCGGAGCAGCCGCAGGAGCCGGTGGTTCCCGCGATCCCGGCGGTGTTGGGGAAACTGGAGTTAACGGAGTCCACACCGGAGGCCGCGCGACGACTCGCGCTGGCCGACTGGCTGGCGCGGCCGGATCATCCGCTCGTGCCGCGGGTTCTCGCGAACCGGATCTGGCAGGGACATTTCGGAACCGGGCTTGTGGACACGCCCAGCGATTTCGGCCGCAACGGCGGGCGGGCGACGCATCCGGAACTGCTCGACTGGCTCGCAACCGAGCTGGTGCGCAACGGCGGATCGATGAAGCAACTGCATCGCCTGATCGTGCTGTCGGCCACCTATCGCCAGTCGTCGTCGGACCGTTCGCGAACGACCGCCGGACTGCAGGTGGATGCGGGGGACCGGCTGCTTTGGCGCTATCCCTCAAGGCGGTTGGAGTCGGAATCCATTCGCGACTCGATGCTGTGGGTCAGCGGGCGTCTGGACCTCAAGAGCGGTGGACGCGGATTTGATTTGTTCAATCAGCGCGGGGGCCTGAGCGGCTTCAAGCCGGTGGAATCGTTCACTGGCGACGGGCTTCGCCGGATGATCTATGCCCACAAGGTGCGCCGGGAGCGCGAGGCGGTATTCGGAGCGTTTGACTGTCCAGACGCTGGTCAGAGTACCGCTCGGCGGCGCGAATCCACCACACCGCTCCAGGCGCTGAATCTGTTCAACAGCCGGTTCACGCTGGAGGAGTCGGACGCCCTCGCACGGCGGGTGGTTCGTGAGGCCGGCCCCGATTCTGCGGCGCAGGTGCGCCATGCGTATCAGTTGGCGATGAGCCGCATGCCGTCCACCGACGAGGCGGATGAGGCCGTGACCTTCGTTCGACACCACGGGCTCGCCGGCTTGTGCCGAGCGCTCTACAACTCGAACGAATTTCTCATGGTCCCGTGATCCCAAGACCCAGAGCGATTTTCCATGAATCCGCGCATCATCCCTGAGGGTTTGTCGTGGCATGGCAGGGGCCTGCTCGACCGGCGCTCGTTTCTGTCCACCTCGGCGCATGCGCTGGGCGGCATTGCATTGACTGGATTGCTGAATCGCGACCGCCTGCTCGCGGCCCCGGCTCCCGGCTCCATCATTCCTCGCGTCGATCCAGCCAACCCCAATGCATCGCG
>CANGMO010000202.1 GCA_947454295.1 Verrucomicrobiota bacterium
AGATGGCCGGGAACCCGTCCTTGCCCATGCCGAAGCTCATTTCCACGTACGGTGTGGTCGGACGGCTGACCGCATCCGCCTCTCGGCCGACGTACGGGTTGCCGCCATCAGCGGGCTTCGGGAATTCCACCATCAGCATGAGCTCGCGATCGACGCGCTCGGTGCTGACGTTGGTGCCCTTCTCGAACGCCGGGAACATGAAGAGTTCGTACTCGTTCCAGGTCACCTCGGTCTTGCCCATCCAGAACGGATCGATCTTCACCTTGCGCTGCGGGCCCTCGTCCTCCTTTCGGCCCGCCTCACCGGCGGCGCTGCCCATCAGGAACTCGCCACCTGGAATGCCCACCAGCTCAAAGCCCACAGGACCGGTGATGGTTTCGCGATACCCTGCCGGCTTCTCGCCGGCGGCCGGGGCGGTCACGGTGCTGTTCTTGACCAGCATCGCGTGGATGGCCTTGTACACGTCGGCCATGTCGCGCGTGGTGGTGGCCGCCGCCTCCTTCTGGCTGAGGGTCACACCATCCGGCCATTCGGCCCCCTGGTTGATCCAGTCGCGGATGCGGTCGGTCAGCTGACGCGGCAGCGGGCCGCCCTTCTTGCGGGGCGGCATGAGATCGTCGTGGTCCTGGGGCAGGACGGTCGAGGTATACACCTTCGACTTTGAGGCATCCCCGGGGACGATGTCCTTCGACTTGAAGAACTCGGACTTCACGTCCATGCGGAGATCGCCCTTGGCGTGCCCTTCCTTGTGGCAGGCCACGCAGTTGACCTCGAAGATGGGCTGGATCTGCTTCACGAAATCCACCTTCTCCGCCTGCGCCAGCACGACCCCCTCGGGCCACTTGGCGCCCTGTTCGATCCAGGTCTTGAGGATCTCCTGATTGGCCTTGGAAACGCGATCGCCCTTGGGCGGCATCGCCTTCTCGTCGTCCTTGGGGAGCGTGGTGGTGGTGTACAGGCTCGACTTGGTGGGGTCTCCCGGCACGAGCGAGGTGCCGCTCTCACCGCCCTTGATGGCGGCGGCCAGGGTGGTGAGCGAGAGGCCGCCCTTGGGCTTCTCCGGTCCGTGGCACTTGAGGCAGTTCACCTCAAGGATCGGCTTCACCTGCTTCTGAAAATCGATGGGATCCGCGGCAAACGCGGTGGCGGGCGCGGCGAGGACCGCGGTGAGGGCGAGGGCGCCCGGGAGGATACGGAATCGGCTCATGGCTTCGTGTCCGGCAAGCATAGCTGCGGCAACCGACTCCATGTCAAACCCGCGCCTTCAAGGCATTTGGAAAAACGGGGGGGAAACTGGGCCTGGTTCAGGCCCCGACCGCGTCGAGAATCTCACGCGCCCAGACATCCTCGGGGTTGCTCTTCACCCATTCCTTGAGCACGCGCCTCGCCTCGTCGGCATTACCCGTCAGGGCGTGGTAGAGACACAGCGTGGGCACGAAGTGCTGAATGATCGCCCCCCACTCGGCGTTCTTGGGCATCTTGTCCAGCCGCGCGGTGATACCCTTGAGCAGGGGCGGAACCCCTTCCAGCGACGCCGCATCGGTCGAGGTACGGAGACTCAGGCAGACCGCCGCCAGCTGCAGCCAGAGGCTTTCGGGAAACTTGGCGGTTCCCACCTGGGCCGCCTCCAGGGCCTCAGCGTACTTGCCCGAGCGTTCCAGGGCCTTGGCGAGGAGGAGATGATTCCGGGGATTCGAACGGGCCTGCACCCGGGCTTCGCAGGTTTCCAACAACCCGGCCCGATCCTCCCCGCGAATATACAGGGCGAGCAGCACCTCCCAGGCTTGAAACCGTCCCGCGTCCAGCCGCACGGCGCGCTTGAGGGTCGACTCGGCTGCCGAACGGCTGCCCGTGAGGAATTGCAGCATTCCGCGCATTTCCAGCGCCACCGCGGACCGGGCCGGCGCCTCATCCGAAACCATCGACTCCAGAGCCCTCAACGCCCCGACGAGCCGCTGTTGCGACTCGGCAGGAAGGGTGGCGAATTCGACCCCGTCCGCGGCCCGGGGGCCGACACGCGATACCAATTCCGTGAATGCCGCCACGCCCCAGCTCAGCACGTTGGTCCGCCAGAGCGTCGCCGACTTCCAGTAATCATCGATCGCGGAACGCGCAGCCCGGGAAGTCGCATCCGCAGCCTCCGCCCCCTCTGCCGACGCGGCGGCCCCCTGGGTCATGAACAGGCGATGCAGTCCGCGCGCCCGGTAGACGCGGGGTTCGTCAGGAACCAGCGCCACGGCACGCTCGATCAGGCGACCCGCCTCCTCCTGCTGCATGGGCTTTTCCGCCTCGGCAGCCTTTCGCTCGGCGGAACTGCCCTCGCGGCGGGCTGCCGACATCCAATGGACATCGAGCAGCTGCGCCAGCGCGAGACGGCTTCGCCACGCATTGGACTGGGTCTCCACCACGCCGCGAAGCCCGCGCTCCGCCTCGTCGGCGTGCCCTTCCTGATTGAGGGCGTCAGCCAGACCCGCCTGGGATTCATCATCTGCAGGATTCCGCTCCACGCGGGATCGGTACTGCTGCACAGCCCGGCGCAGCGCGGCCGCCGCGCCGTTGGTATCGCCCATCGACGGCAGCCAGGTGCCCAGACGGAGCCACTCCTGCGGGTTGTCCTCCGAACTCTTCAACGCCGCCCGTGCCGCGGTCACTTCGGTGGCAGGACGTTCGGGATCGTTGATGACAAATCCGCGGGTGCTATCGACCCCGAACGCAACCTGCAGGTCCACCTGCGGGCACTTGGCCAGCTGGCGCAAGGCATCCGGCCCGGTCGCGGAGCGCGGAATGGCCATTGCAGCCGGGCTCAAGAGTTGAAGCCCCAGCCAAAACAGGATCGAGAGTCGACCGAATCTCACGGAAGCAAGGTATGCCGCAAGCGTTGCGAGGCGAGGCGAATCTTGTTCCGGAGCCAGCACGTTTTTCACCGGTGGCGCGAGGCTCCCGCCGAAGCGGGTGCGTGGATGGCGGGTGGTCACGCCAACCAGCGAATCGGAACAACTCCCCCCACCCGGCTCATCAGGAGATTCGCCCTACCCCGACGTCGTGGGTGTTCGAGATGGATAGCGTGATGGGGGACGCGAAGCGGCGTGAGGTTTGTGACCGGACCAGCAATCACCACCCACGTGGGTCCCGCTCGTTTGGAGTCCCGTCTTCAGACGGTCCGCGTTCGCCTCCCGACGCCGCCTGAAGGCGGGACTACAAACAGGCTGCCACGCCTCAGCACAGCTCTGTGCCGTGGTGTGAAACTCCCTTGCGTCATGAAAGCGCAAGTCCATGCGGTGATGCGTCGCCGACGAGGAAACGAGGCGGACTTCGCCCCCAAACGACAGGCCGCACCAATGGAACTGATGGGGCGCTTCTGAGGACGGGGGATCCGCCTCAACCCGCACCCAACGCCGTCTCCTGACGCTCGCAGGAGGCCGCGCACTCCGCGGCGCGCGGGGAGTTGGGATTGGCAAAGGCCGGCCGCAGGGTCATGCCCAGGGCCTCGAGCAACGCGCGATCCGCATCATAGCTCGGCGAGGGCACGGCCTTCGTCAGCATGAACTCGGTCTCGCTGGAGAAAATCGAATTGGCCCCGGCAAGGAAGCAAAGGCCCTGCGCGGTGGCATCCAGCTTCACACGACCCGCGGTCAGGCGCACATCCGACTTCGGCATCACCAGACGCGTCGTGGCAATCATGCGGATCACATCCCACACCGGCACATCCGCCGCCTTGGCCAGCGGAGTCCCTTCCACCTTCGACAGGATGTTGATGGGTACCGACTCGGGATGCGGCTGCACGGCAGCGAGATTCTTGAGCATCTTCAACCGGTCCTTCACCGATTCGCCGAGGCCGATGATGCCGCCCGAGCAGAGCGTCATGCCGGTCTTGCGAACGTTGCCGAGCGTTTGAAGCCGGTCGGCGTAGGTGCGCGTGGTGATGATCGTCTCGTAGAATTCCTCGCTGGAATCGAGGTTGTGATTGTAGGCGTAAAGGCCGGCATCCTCGAGGCGCTTCGCCTGGTTCTCGGTGAGCATGCCGAGGGTGCAGCACACCTCCATGCCGATGTCGGTCACGCTGCGGACCATTTCCAGCACCCGATCAAACTGGTCGTTGTCTTTCACCTGACGCCAGGCCGCCCCGAGGCAAACCCGCGACACCCCGGCCGCCTTCGCGCGGGTCGCAATATCCACCACCTGGCACTTGTCCATCATGCGCTCCGCGCCAACGCCGGTGTTGTACCGCGACGACTGCGCGCAATAGGAACAATCCTCCGGGCAGGCACCCGTCTTGATGCTGATCAGCTTGCTGACCTGCATCTCGCGCGGGTTGTGATGCCGCCGATGCACCGTGGCCGCCTGGAACACCAACTCGAGTAGCGGCGTGTCGTACAGCGCGCGCAACTCTTCGAGGGTCCACTCATGCCGGAGTTCGTCGTTCATGTTTCCCCACGATGGCGCGTCTGGCGGCTGTTGTAAACCCGGGATCAACCACTAGTTGACGCAGAAAAAGTGAACCTTTTCCCCGTCGCCTGCGATGAAGGGGTGAACCAACGTCAACGCACTCCTCTGTTTCCGATTTCCCATGAAACCCTCCGCCCTGTTCGTTCTCGCCCTCGGTCTCTGGACCGGTCCGGTATTCGGTCAACCGGCAGAGGGCCATCGCACCAACATCAACCCGGCACTGCTCTACTGGCAATCGATCGTCCTGACGCCCGCACTGTCATCGGAGGACCGGCAGTACCTGTCGACAAACGAGTTCAACGGCGGGCCCCTCAATGAACGACTGAAGAATCTCGCCACAAGCTACAATTCAGCCTTCCGCGTCCTCCAGCAGGCCGCGGTTCAAACGGTGCCCTGCGATTGGGGCTACGACCTCACCTACGGCCCCACCTTGATGTTGCCCGGGCTGGGCAAGGCCAAGCACTTCGCGCAGGTGCAGCGCATTCGCTTCCGCGCCCAGATCGAGAATCACAGCGCTGCCGACGCCGTTCAGGAATGGCTGGCGGTGCGGGCCTACAGCCATCGCCTGGCGACGGACGGCACGCTGATTTCACGACTGGTCCAGATCGCCATGGATTCCATCCAGTTGACCACGCTGGCTGAAAACTGGTTCCGGCTCGACGACACCTCGCTGCGCGCCCTCCAGCGGGGAATCGAGCTCTCGCCCAAGGGCGGGACGATTGCGGAAAGTTTCGCAATTGAACGCACCATCATGCGGGATTGGTTCATTCGGCAAATCGAGGGGATCCTCCAGAGCACCCCGGACGCCGAGCAGCGCCGGCAGCTCATCACGCAGCGCCTGCGGGAGGTCACCAGCGACGACGACCAACAACTGCCGGAGCAGGTTCTCGCCGCGGCCGGAGGCAAGGTGGAGAATCTGATTCCGCTGCTCCGCCAATTGGACCCCCTGTACGAACGGGCGGCCGAGCTGCT
>CANGMO010000203.1 GCA_947454295.1 Verrucomicrobiota bacterium
GGAGTGGTGTTGATTGGGTTTGTCGTCGCCTTGGAGACAGTCCCCGTTTTTCGATTCCGTTCCTGGTATGAGCACACCCCATTCGACTCCACGATCAGGTGGCAGGTTCCGGTTTCCGGATTTTTCGTGGCTTCTGTCGTTCATCACGCTCCTGGTGATCTCATGCTCGTCGCTTCGGGGACAGGCGCTGACCTACATTATCAGCGAGCCAGAGGTCAGCACCCAGGTGAACCTGCCTGTTCGCTACCGAATCGTCACCGAAGGAAGCTGGGTGCCGGACCACTTCGCCGCGGGGCCGCTCCCTGCGGGGTTGGTTCTGGATCCTATTTTGGGTGAACTCAACGGCACGCCGACCCAGATTGGCGACTTTCAAATTCGCCTTGAGGCCACGTCATCGACCGTCCCCGGGGACAAGGCCACCGCGATCCTGACACTCCATGTGACGATCCAGCCGAATCCGCCCTGGTTCTCACGGCGCCCCGAAGACGCCTACACCATCCGCGGCGGCTCGGCGACCCTTCAAGCCGAGGCCCAGGGCAGCGGGCCGCTGCACTTCCAGTGGTTTCGTGTCGCCCTCAACGGAGCGAATCCGGAAACAAGAACCCCAATTCCGGGTGCCACGGAGTCGGTTCTGAAACTGAAAGCCGTCGCGGATGCGGACACAGGATTTTACCAGCTGCAGGTCTCCAATGATATCGGCTCCAGCTTCAGCCCGTGGGCCTGGGTCTATCTTGTTGATCCGCCACAGGTCACGATCCGGGTCGGGCAGACGCTCATGCACGCCGGCGGGCTGATTGGCATCGACAGCAGCCTTCGCTCCAACCAGGGCCCCTACAGCTTTCAGTGGCGACGCAATGGAGCCGTCCTGCCTGATCAGACCGGTGCCTCGCTCGTGCTCTATCCGGTCGCTGCGGAGGATGCGGGAACCTACGACGTGGTGGTGACCAACATCGCCGGGTCCACGCCTTCCAATTCGATCAAGATCACCGTGGCGGATCCCGTTCGCCTCACCCTGGCGCGCCACACCAATGCCTCGAGTCTGATCCGCTTCACGGCAATTCCAGGAGTTCTCTACACCATCCAATCCACCGCGGATGCCCCGGATGATGACGCCACCTGGGTGGCGGAGGAGGAAGTGGCGGCGACGTCGACGGCCTTTTCGCGGTTGGTGGTGGATAAGGGATCCGTCCGATTCTATCGGATTCAGGCGCGCTGACAGATCGCAGGGACGAACTTCCGGCGGGAGAGCACCGACGAAGAGGGGGCGCCGGCCTCTAGCCTAGTGACCCGGCACGCGCCTGAGTGGGACCGGTGCATGACGAACGCCCGTCGGCAGACTCAACGCGTCGCTCCCCGGAACAGCACGACTGATCCGTGATTGTGCAATCACGCTTCATGGCCAACGGATCCAATCCGAACCGTACTGATCAATGATCACTGATCACAGATCACTGCTCACCGAGTAGTGACTGCGGCTCTTTACAGCCTGCTTACACACGACCCGTGGAACGCCCGCATACTGGTGTTGGTCAAGACGACCGACATCATGAATCCACGCTTCTCCCAATCCCGTTTCCCCGAAATCCGGCGGCTTGCCGCCGCCCTCATCGGGCTCCTGGCGTTTGCGGCCACCACCGTTGCCGTCCCGGTACCGATGCAATACGCCGCGCCGATCAGCCCCGGCCCGCGTTCTGCAGTTGCCCAGCCGCTCGTCCAGATCGCGCTGCTCCTCGACACCAGCAACAGCATGGATGGCCTCATCTCCCAGGCGAAGTCGCAGCTCTGGAAGATCGTCAACGAGTTCAAGGATGCCCGGCGCGAGGGTCAGGTGCCCATCGTCCAGGTTGCCCTTTACGAATATGGCAACAACCGGTTGTCCGCGAGCAGCGGCTATGTCCGCCAGATCCTAGCCTTCACCACGGATCTCGATCGCGTCTCCGAGGAGTTGTTCCGGCTCGTCACCGACGGTGGCGAGGAATACTGCGGCTGGGTCATCCGCGACGCCGTTCGCGACCTCCAGTGGAGTCAGGCGGGCAACGACTACAAGGCCATCTTCATTGCCGGCAATGAGCCCTTCACCCAGGGCACCGTGAGCTACGTGGACGCCTGTCGTGCAGCGATCGGACGCGGCATCGTCGTGAACACCATCCACTGTGGGACCGAGTCCGACGGTCGCGAGGGGCACTGGATCGACGGCGCAAAGCTCGCCGAGGGCCGCTTCATGATCATCAACCAGGACGCCGCCGTCGTCCGGGTTGCCACGCCGTACGATGACCGCATCGCGGCGCTCGGGGTGGAGCTCAACCGGACCTATATCCCATATGGCGATCCCGCCGAGGCGCGCGCCGCGCAAAACCGGCAGTCGGCCCAGGATGCCGGGGCCACTGCCAACCGCTGGGCGGGTTCGAGTGTGGAGCGCGCCCTCACCAAGGCCTCGTCCAACTACCGGAATTCGAACTGGGATCTCGTGGACGCCTGTCGCGAGAACATTGTGAAGTTTGAGGAGATCGACGACTCCCGGCTCCCTGCGGAACTCCGCGGCAGATCGTCCGCCGCGAAGCGTGAGTACGTAGCCGCCAAAGGTGCGGAGCGCACCAAGCTCCAGCTGGAGATCGACTCGCTCAACCGGGAGCGCACTCGCTGGCTGGAACTGCGCCGCCCGGCCTCGCCTGCCGCGGCCACCCTCGACCGGGCCGTCTCAGAGGTCGTGCGGTCCCAAGCCATCCAACACCACTTCGAATTCCCCACCCTCCCATGAGAACCCGTCTCCTTGCCCTGCTTGCCACCGCTGTCCTCGGTGCCTTGGTGGCCACCGCCGCCCCGCCGGGCCGTCCCAACCCGTCGCGCGGTGCGGGGGCCTCCGGCACCATCGCCGTGTCCGGCAACGCCCAGGTTCTGGTGGTTCCTGACCAGATCGAACTCCGCATCGGGATCCTGAGTTACCATTCCGAACTCGCGAAGGCCAAGGCCGACAACGACGCGCGCTCCTCGGCCGTCCTGGCCCGCCTGCGCGAACTTGGCTTGCCCGCACGCGACGTCCAGACCGACGCCCTGCACGTGCAGCCGGAATACCATTCGGAAAACAACCGCCCTCCCGAGCTTGTGCGCTACCATGTGCAGCGCCACGTCGTGGTCACACTTCGGGAGGTCGCGAAGTTCGAGCCGTTGCTGCAGTCGGCTCTCGATGCTGGCGCCAACGAGGTGTTGAACATCCAGTTCTGCACCACCGAACTCCGCAAATACCGCGATCAGGCCCGCCAGATGGCGGTCCGCGCTGCCCGCGAAAAGGCACAACTCATGGCCGGGGAGCTGGGGGTCAAAGTCGGGCGCCCCACGCAGATCAGCGAGCAAGGGCAGGACTACGGATGGTCGAGCTACAACTACTACAGTTCCTACGGGGGCGGCTACTTCTCGCAGTATCGGGGCGGCGGTGGATACATGGCGCAGAATGCCGTGGCGTCGGCGCCCTCCGGGGAATCCGGCGGCCCCGAGGCCTCGTCCACCGCATTTGCCCCCGGCCAAATCCGCGTGAGCGCCATGGTGGCGGTGACTTTCGAGGTGGAGTGAATGAGTCGAGCACGGAGCACGGAGAAGGAAGTAATCGGTGATCCGTGATCGGGAATCCGAGAGGCCCCGCATAGACTCCGTCGTCGGAGTCACCCATAATGAATTCCATGAGTTCCCGCTGCGTGCTCGTCGTTGAGGACGACCCGGCCATCCGCCGGGGCGTCGTCGATGCCCTCGCGTTCGCTGGCTATGCCACACTCCAGGCGGGCAAGGGCGGTGAGGGAATGAATCTCGCCACCACCGCCACGCTGGACCTCATCCTCCTCGATCTCGTCCTGCCCGGGACCGGCGGCTTCGAAATCCTCCGTGCCGTTCGCGAGAACCGTCCCACCCTCCCGGTCATCATTCTCACCGCCCGGGGTGCGGAGGAGGATCGCGTGCAGGGCCTGCGGCTCGGGGCCGACGACTATGTGGTGAAGCCGTTCAGCATTCGGGAGCTGCTCGCACGCGTCGAAGCGGTGCTCCGTCGCTCGCCCGAACGTCCCCAACCGCTCGCCGCCGTTCCGGTTCCCGGCGGCGTCGCCGATCTTGAGCGGCGCGAGATTCGCTTCGACGACGGCTCCCGCGCCGAACTTTCGGAACGCGAAGTGGAGTTGCTCCGCTACCTCGCCTCGCATCCCGGTCGCGCCCTCTCTCGAGATGAAATCCTCCGGCATGTGTGGCGGCTCGACCCGACGCATCTGGAAACGCGGACCATTGATGTCCATGTCGGCAACCTCCGCGCGAAGCTTCGCGATACCGGTCCCGCACCCCGCGTGGTCCTGACCGTCCGGGGCAAGGGCTACATGCTGGCGCACGTGCCATGAAGCGCCTGTCGAAAACCTGGATCACCTTCGGAGGGCTCGCGCTCGTGGCGGCGCTGTCCCTTGGCTGGCTGAGCCGGGACGTGCTGCGTCTCGACGCCGAGCAGCGTCGCTCGGCCGCCGCCGCGGAGCGCGAGGAACGAGTCCGGCTGGCCCTCTGGCGGATTGATTCCGCACTCGCACTGCTCGTGGCCGACGAGAACGCGCGTTCGCCCTCGGAATTCGCGGCGTTCTACAGCCCCGCCCTTGCGTGGTCTCCGAGCCAATTGCCGCTGGCTCCCGGAGCCGTGCTGGTGCCGTCCTCGCTGCTCGAGGTGCCGTCCACCAACCACCGGCTCCACTTCGAATTCGCGCCCGGCCATCCGGTGGCTTCGCCGCAGGTGCCCCCTCCCGGGTTGCGCACGCTCGCTCTCACCCAGGTCGAATCGACCGCCAGCCTGGCCGCCGCGGAGGCGCAACTCGAGAGGCTCCGCACGCTCCTCGGCCCGCCCACGGCAGCGGGCGACAATGGGTCGCGGCTGTTCGCCGCCGTTGCCACCGCCATGAAATCCGGACCAACGCAGACCGGCGCCCCTTCGCCGCGATCCCGGCGCCAGCCGGACGCCACATCATCTCGCGGCTCCCGGGACTACGACCTCGGACAATCCGAAAGCCAGGCCCGCGCGCAGAATTTCGTGAACGCGCAGCAGGCCAACCGCTACGCCACGAAATCGGCCCTCAACAACAACACGGAGGCCTCCAACTCCGCACCCGCCGCCGGCCCGCCGCCGGTCGGCCCCATGACGCCAGCCTGGCTCGGCGACGAATTGTTCCTCGTCCGTCGTCTGGATGCCCCGGATGGCCCGCGCGTCCAGGGCGTCTGGCTCGATTGGCCCCGGCTGCGCGGGTCCCTGCTCGCCAGCGCCTTCGATCTCGTTCCCGGGGCGAACCTCGTCCCGGCCGCCTCAACCGCGGCCGACGGCGAGCGCCACGTCGCGTCGCTTCCCCTGACGCTCGTCGTCGGTGAGATTCCCATCACGCCGATGGCAACC
>CANGMO010000204.1 GCA_947454295.1 Verrucomicrobiota bacterium
ACGCGGAGAAAGATGCGATCCAAGCGCAGGTGATGCCGACGATCATTCGGGCCACAGCCACCAGCCTCCGCGGGACCAGCGTTTCAAGGCTGCGTAGGGATTCGATGCAACACGTCACAATGCTTCCGCGAGACGTGCAAAAAGCGGGCCGGTTTCAACATTCGTCATTTTCACGTAAAAACCTTCACCAAAGTTCAACCCACTGGGCACCAACACCAAACATTGGGTGTGATTCCCCACTTCATCTCGCCCGCCATTTTCATGGACGCTGCGCAGGTGCGGGTGTTTTCTCGGACGGTTTAGTACTGCAAACCCCGACAAAACGGCGCTCATGGTTGCTTCAAACCCCGGCGAGGAAATCGCCCGAGCCATTTCGGCAATTCCGATCTTCGACGTGCAAAGCCGTTTGAACGGCTCGCGACTCGCGGCCCGAGGGCTTCACGATCTGCTGCTGGAACCCGCGCTGCAGGCGGAACTCGAGGCAGCATCTCTGGAGCAAACGCTGATTGGCCGGCGGCCGGATTCGGAGGATGCAGTCGATATCGTCGACTGGTCACTTCCGCGGCTCTCGCGGAGCCGAAACACGCTCTCCAGCTGGTCGCTTCGCCTTCTAGTCAGCGACCTCTACAACTGGGATGAACCCCTGACCGCGGCAAGCTGGCGTCGGCTTGACGCGCTCGTCCGGGAACGCGCCAGGGACCCACACTGGCCGCGCGAGGTGTTGAGGAGGGCGGGCATCCTGCGTCTCTGCACCGACCACAGCGGGCGCGGACTGGGGACCGCCGACAACCTCCTGCAGTACTCCCTCGAGTGGGGCGCGTTCTTTCATTCAGACACGCCGGAATTTGACACGGCCCTGTATGAGTTGGAGCGAACTTGGGGACGGACACCCGAACCCCCGGCGTTGACCGTTCCCGATCAACGCCCTCCCACCTATCGGGTTCTCCGCTCGGTACAGGATATTCACACTGCCGCCGCGGACTACGTGCGTGCACTTCCAGTTTCCGAACTCGTTGCCGTCACCCTTCGACTCGGCAGAACCGTGCGCGCTACGATTCCCTCCGACGTAGAAATGGAATCGGCGCTGGCGCGTCGGGCCAATGCGGGATCCGCCGAGGAAGAGGTCTACTCGGCCTACGTTGCAGAAGCTCTGCTCGAAGCTCTGGAAGTTCGGGCTGCGGATCTTTCGGTGGTGGTTCCGATATCCGGAGACCGGAGCGGAACGAGGCCTGGGTCGGCGGTCGCCACATTGACCTCCTGGGCAGCGCGGCATCCACGATTGCAGCTCATCTGCCTTCCCGACTCCGCAGAACTCCATGCTGCACTTTGTGTGCAGGCCAGAGCCCTCCCAAATATGGCGGTCGCCGGAATTCCCTGGGGCGCCACGGGTCTCGACGACATTGGCCGGGCGTTTGCACGCCGCCTCGATCTGCTGCCGGTGGGACGCCAGTGCGCGTTCAGCTCGGACGCTGGATGCGTCGAATGGGCCTATGCGCGATCCGTGATCGCCCGGAGACAATGGACCGCGGTTCTCACCGCGAGGATTGAGTTGGGGGAATTCAACCGGGACGAGGCGTTGTCGCTAGCCCGTGAAGCGGTCTTCGAGAGTGCCCGTGGTTGGTTGCGCATGACGACTGAGTCGAACCAACTGCGTGGGTAGTCTCCCGTCGGTGCTTTTGCGTGGGCACCGCTGGTTGGGGTCGGGCCGGGAGTCCTTCCACAGTCTCCCGGCCCGACAGCCTTTCCAGGCTCCTTCCGTTGCCGGTTGATCCCCACCCTTTCAGGCAGGGAGACCGCATCCGAAATCGGGTCCGGACGCATGCCGCAGACATCCGGTGGTGAAGACCGGGTCCGTTTGATACGGCGTCGTCGATGGGGAACTTCCGGAATCGTCGGTGACGTCCGGGGCAACGCGTCTGCGCAGTGCGGCCATCGTGTGGCCGCGGGCAGTGCCGCGTACTCCTTCTCCTCACCTTCTACTCTCCGGAACACCCGTCTCACACACGGGTTTGGTGATTCCCCCCCTCGGAGTTCTCACCGCGTTCCTCACACTTTATGTATCGGCGCCCGCGCGATTTTCTGAAGCGGGAGTTGATCGCCGTTTTGAAAATCTTCCCCGTCCGCCGCCGGCTGGGATAGGCTTCTGGGACTTGCACTTTCCGCTACACGCCTACCTGCTGGCCTTCACCGGCGCGTTCCTTGCGACGCTGGCGGCCACGCCGTTGTGGCGGGCACTCTGCCTGCGCCGCGGTTGGGTCGACGATCCCGGTCATCGAAAGATCCATCATACGCCGGTCGCCTTGGCCGGAGGGCCGGCGGTGTTCACGGGCATGCTATTGGTGCTCCTCGCCGCACTGGTTGCAGTACACTGGAACTGGCTTGGCGCCGACGCAGTGGACAAGTTGTCGTATGGACTGGGACGGCGTGCGGTCCAGCTGCTCGCCATCTTTGCCGGCGCCGCAGGGATGCTGGCACTCGGTGCCTGGGATGATCTCCGTGAACTCCGCCCCTCGGTGAAATTCGCAGGCCAGTTCCTGATCGCCGTCCTGGTCGCCGCTGCGGGCGTCCGCGTCACGCTTTTTGTTCCCAGCCTCGCGTTCAGCTACGCCATCACCGTGCTTTGGATTCTCACCGTTACCAATGCCCTCAATTTCAACGACAACATGAACGGCCTTTGCGGTGGGCTGGGATTGATCGCCGCGCTCGTCTTCGGGCTTCTCGCCGCCCGGAATGGTCAGTACCTGGTCGCCTCGCTGGCCTTTCTCACGGCGGGAGCGCTTCTCGGATTCCTTCCCTACAATTTTCCCCGAGCCTCGGTCTTCCTTGGCGATTCCGGAAGCCACCTTGTCGGATTCCTCCTATCGGTCCTGGCCATCCTCCCGCACTTCTACTCCGCCAAGCTGGTCCATCCATCGCGGGTCGCGGTCCTTTATCCACTGTTCGTCCTGGCGGTGCCATTGCTCGACCTCGCCAGCGTGGTCTGGATCAGGACCCGGGCTGGAAAACCCTTTTGGATCGGGGATAATCAGCATTTCTCCCACCGACTGGTTCGCGCCGGACGCTCCCGGCCCGGGGCGGTCATCCTTCTCTGGGCCGCAGCGGCAGCCGGTGGACTCCTGGCGTGGCTGTAGCCCTTCACCCGGGCGCAGGACGCGCATTCACCCACCCACCGCTTGCCGATTCGGCAGTCCGCACCTACCGTCCGGCCGCCCTATGGAAAACGTCGTCATCATCGGCACCGGCTGCGCCGGACTCACCGCCGCCATCTACACCGCCCGCGCCAACCTCGCCCCGCTGGTACTGACCGGCACGATGCCCGGCGGCCTGCTGACGACCACCAGCATCGTGGAGAACTTTCCCGGGTTCCCCGACGGCATCGACGGCTACGAGTTGATGACCCGCATGCAGGCCCAAGCGGAAAAGTTTGGCGCCAAGGTCAAGTTCGGCACGGTCGAATCCGTTGATTTGCGCCATCAGCCCATCCGGCTGCTCATCGATGGCGAGACCATTGAGACCAAGGCGCTGATCATCGCCAGCGGTGCCGGCCACAAGCACCTGGACGTGCCCGGCGAACATGAACTTGAGAAGAAGGGTGTGACCTACTGCGCCACCTGCGATGGCGCTCTGCCGATGTTTCGCAACCAGCCGCTGGTGGTGGTCGGCGGCGGCGACTCGGCCTGCGAGGAGGCCAATTACCTCACCCGCTTTGCCTCCAAGGTTTATCTCGTCCACCGCCGCGACGCGCTGCGCGCCTCCCGGATCATGGCCGAGCGCACGCTTGCCAATCCGAAGATCGAAATGGTGTGGGACTCGGCCGTGACCCACGTCAATGACGTTGCTACGGGCAAGGTCACCGAGGTCGGCCTGAAGAATCTCAAGACCGGCGCCACCTCCACGCTGCCCTGCGCCGGCTTGTTCGTCGCCATCGGGCACGTTCCGAACACCGAACTCTTCAAGGGCCAGCTGACCCTCGACGACGCCGGCTACTTTGTCCTGACCAAGGGAACCGCCACCTCGGTTCCGGGTGTCTTTGTCGCCGGTGATTGTGCGGACTCCGTATACCGCCAGGCGATCACCGCCGCCGGCATGGGCTGCGGGGCCGCCATTGAAGCCGAGCGCTTTCTTGCCGGCCTTCACGCATGAACCGGGTCACTCCGGCAGAGTTGGCCGGTCAGCTGAAGGTGGCCAATCCACCCGCGCTCCTCGACGTGCGCGAGCCGGAGGAGCACTCGTTGTGCTCCCTCCAGGGGTCCCGGCTGATCCCCCTTGCGGATCTCTTTGATCGGCTGGGGGAACTCGACGACTGGAAGGATCGCGACGTGGTGGTGTATTGCCATCACGGGATCCGTAGTGCGCACGCGATCGCCATCCTTCAGTCCGCGGGATTTTCCCGTCTCGCGAACCTCTCGGGAGGCATTGATCGATGGTCCCTGGAGGTCGATCCTTCGGTGCCCCGCTACTAACCAACTCCGAAGGGCGTGCCACGGTGCGACGCGCCGGCGCGGTGTGTGACGCCCAACCCGTCACACCCGGCCCGAGCCCCGGATCGGCCCTTCGCAAAATCCCCGCAATACGGGCGTTGTGTGAATGGCATTGGCCATGCGAACACCGGGGCATGCAGTTCGACAAATGGACCACCAAGGCTCAGGAGGCGCTCCAATCGGCCCAATCATTCGCCCAGGAGCGCAACCACCAGCAACTGGACTCCGAACACCTCGCCCTGGCCCTGGCACTGCAGCCTGAAGGCTTCGTTCCGCAGCTGCTCCAGAAGCTCGGGGTGGTTGCCGCCAAATTTACCGCGGACCTTGAGGCCGAACTGGCGCGCCGCCCCAAGGTCCAGGGATCGGCTCAGGTTTACCCCAGTCAGGATCTCCAGAACACCCTGACCGCCGCGCCCGCCGAGGCCGCCCGGCTGAAGGATGAGTATGTCTCCACCGAACACCTGTTCCTCGCCCTGCTCGGCAAGGGCGGCACCTCGATTCGAAAGATTTTCGACCGACACGGGATCAAGTCCGAGTCGGTGCTCACGGCCCTCGCCGGATTGCGCGGCAACCAGCGCGTGACCGACGCCAACCCCGAGGACAAATTCCAGGCCCTGGAGAAATACGGCAAGGACCTCACCGCCCTGGCTCGCCAGGGAAAGATTGATCCGGTGATCGGCCGGGATGACGAGATCCGCCGCGTGATGCAGGTGCTCACCCGTCGTACGAAGAACAATCCCGTCCTGATTGGCGAGCCGGGTGTCGGCAAGACCGCCATCGTTGAGGGACTCGCGCGGCGCATTGTCGATGGCGACATTCCGGAATCGCTGAGGAATCGGCGCGTCATCTCGATGGACATCGGCGCCATGATTGCGGGCGCCAAGTTCCGCGGCGAATTCGAGGAGCGTCTCAAGGCCT
>CANGMO010000205.1 GCA_947454295.1 Verrucomicrobiota bacterium
GCGCTCGCGAAAGATGAAGGCGGCATTTGGAAGGTCACCGTTCCCAACGTGAAGCCCGGCGTGCACGAATACCGCTTCGTGGTCGACGGGATTTCCATGATTGATCCCGGCAATTCGTGGGTGAAGCCACAGCGCTGGCCGAACACCAGCATCCTGCACGTGCCCTCGACCCCGGCCGCGCCGTGGGACCTTCAGGACATCCCGCATGGCACGCTCCACGAGCATACCTTCAAGTCCAAGGCGCTGGGAAACTGGCAACGCATCGTCGTCTACACGCCGCCCAACGCAGCGAAGGCCGGCAAGTTGCCCGTGCTGTATCTTTCGCACGGCTACAGCGACAACGAGGCCTCCTGGACGGTGCACGGCAAGGCGCACTGGATCCTCGATGCGCTCATCGCCTCCGGGAAGGTGAAGCCCATGATCGTGGTCATGCCCGACGCGCATGCGCTGGTGCCGGGCGCTACGCCGTTTGACGACTATGGTCCTGCCAACTCCGTCGCCCTCTGCAAGGAACTGATCCAGGACATCATCCCGCTGGTGGAGGCCAACTACGCGGTGAATTCCAAGCCGGATGCTCGTGCCTTCGCTGGTCTCTCCATGGGTGGCCATCACGCGTTGACCGTCGCGCTGAACGAGCACGACCGCTTCCACTGGATCGGTGCCTTCAGCTCGGCGCCTCCTCCGAATGCCAGCGTGTCGGCCGGTCTCGATCATGGACCGGCCGTGAACAAGGATCTGCGCCTCTTCTGGATTGCCTGCGGTTCGAAGGATTTTCTGTTCCAGCGCAATCGTGAATTCCACGCGCTGCTCGACAGCAAGGGCATCCGTCACGACTACGTCGAGACCGAGGGCGACCACTCCTGGCCCATCTGGCGGAACTACCTCATTGAGTTCGCGCCCAAACTGTTCCGATGAGATGGGGCGGTTGGTTGGGTTGAACCGCAGCAGGAGCTCGGGTCATTCGGTGGGACGCTGCGGACCGCGCCCGCTCGCTATGGCGTCGACGCGTGGCCCGAGCCATCCACAGGGCACCACGCTCCAATCAACGGCCCCCTGTCCACCGACACCTTCTCAATGCCGGAAATGCCGGTGTCCCGTGAACATCATGGCGATGCCGCGCTCATCGGCGGCCTTGATGACCTCGGCGTCGCGGACGGAACCGCCGGGCTGGATGGCAGCGGTGGCACCGGCTTCGGCCGCGGCAATCAACCCATCCGGGAACGGGAAGAAGGCATCGCTGCAAACCACGCTACCCTTCAACGAAAGCCCCGCCTCGCCGGCTTTCCAGACCGCGATGCGGCTCGAGTCCACACGGCTCATCTGACCCGCACCAATTCCCAGCGACCGGTCAGCAGCGGCGTACACGATGGCGTTGGACTTCACGTGCTTGACGATCCGCCAACCGAAGAGCATCGCCTGCAGCTCCGCGTCGCTCGGCGCCCGCTTGGTGACGAGCTTGAGATCGGCCGCCGTGGTCCGCTTGAGATCGCGCTCCTGCCAGAGGAATGAATCGGCCCCCACGCTGCGAATGTCAGCGGTTCCGGTCACGGCGGCGCCAGGCTTCACCTGGATCAAGCGGAGATTCTTCTTCTGCTGCAGGATCGCCAGCGCCTCATCGCTGAAGGCGGGCGCTACGATCACCTCGCTGAAGATTTCCGCGATCGCTTCGGCGCAGGCGCGATCGAGGGGCTGATTGACGGCGATAATGCCGCCAAACGGCGCCTGCTTGTCGGTGGCATAGGCGCGATCCCAGGCTTCGCGAAGCGTCGCCCCGCGTCCCACTCCGCAGGGATTGGTATGCTTGAGAATGGCCAGCGTCGGCGCCTCGTCCTGGAATTCGCCAATCAGCGCTGCGGCAGCGGTCAGGTCGAGGATGTTGTTGTACGACAGTTCCTTTCCATGCAGCTGGCGGTAGTGCTCGGAGAACTTTCCATACAGTGCGGCCTTTTGGTGGGGATTCTCACCATAGCGCAGCGGCTGGGCCAGCGGAGCGCTGACGGCCAGCGTCGCCAGGGGCTCGGAGCCACCGGAGAACGCCTTGGTGAGGTGTGCGGCGATGGCGGCATCGTAGGCGGCCGTGCGGGCATACACCTTGGCGGCCAGACGGCGGCGGGTTTCCAGCGTCGTGCCGCCGGTGGCCTTCACCTGCTCGGCAACCACGGCGTAATCCGCCGGATCAACGACCACCGTCACCGAGTCATGATTCTTGGCCGCGCTGCGGAGCATCGACGGGCCGCCGATATCGATGTTCTCGATGGCGTCATGCAGCGACACGTCGGGCTTCGCGACGGTCTGCTCGAACGGATACAGATTCACCACCACGAGATCGATCGGCGGAATTCCGTGGGCCTTGGCCGTCGCTACGTGCTCTGCGTTGTCGCGAATGTGGAGGAGACCGCCGTGCACTTTCGGATGAAGCGTCTTCACGCGACCATCGAGCATCTCCGGAAAGCCGGTGTAGTCGCTCAGTTCGATCACCGTGAGTCCCTCGGCGCGCAGGGCCTTGGCGGTGCCACCGGTCGAGATCAGTTCCACCCCGGCCTCGGCCAGGACCTTGGCCAGGGAGGCCAGGCCGGATTTGTCGGAAACGGAAAGCAGTGCTCGCGTGATCTTCGCCATAGGAGGCGCGGAGCCTTGGCGGCGCCGGGCCGACCGTCAATGGTGGAATGCGGGAGGGAGGGCCGACGGGGCGGTTTAGGGGTTGAAGCGCTGAAGAGTTGAAGCGGACGGAGGAAAACCAAAGCCGCGAGCGCCTCCGCCCGATCGACGCCAACCCCAAGCAACCTCTCAGGCCTGAACGTCCAGGGAGATCACTTCGCCGGGCTCGCACTCGGCGAAGATCTCGAAGGGGCGGCAGCAGACCTCGCAATCGGTGGTGAAGCGCTGCTCCGCGATGGAGGTGTCAATCGACACCTCCATCGACTGCCCGCAATACGGGCACTGAATGCGTTCACTCTGCTCCAACGACTTTGGACTTTGGACTTTGGACGCGGGACTCCGGCTGTTTCACGCCTTCCATCCGCGGCGATACTCACGACGCAGGAGCGGCGTGGCCTCGCGCGCCCCGGTGGTGAAGCGGAACTTGGGTCCATCCCAAACCAGCGGAACGCCGGCACGGATGGCCACATTGCCGAGGAGGATGGTCTCGGTGAGCAGCGAGCTGTAGTCGAAGTTGGAAAACGCCTTCGGGCCGCCGCGGATTGCCGCCACCCACTCGTTCTTCTGCCCCTGATCGCCCTTGCCGTTGCGGGCAAGCGTCGGAGCGGGAGCGACATAGCCGGCGAAGGCGTCCCCGGGCAGCAGCTTCCAATCGGCTCCGTAGTCATCCGACGAATACAGCACGCCCTTGTCACCGACCATCAGCGATCCACTGTCCGACGGAGTTTCACCGTGGAACAGGTCGAGCGGCGGCAGGTTCTTCTGGCCGTTCGGAAGCTTGCCTTCGTACCAGGTCATCGTGCAGGCGGGCATGTCGCCACGCGCGGGGAAGTCGTAGTGGACTGTCGCCCAGCCTGGATAGGTTTCGCGATTGAGCGTCTCGCTCTCGGCCCGAATGGAAGTGGGATGCTCCAGCTTGAGCGCCATGAAGGGCAGATTTGCGGTGTGGCAGCCCATGTCGCCCAGGGCGCCGGTGCCAAAATCCCACCACCCGCGCCATTTGAAGGGATGATAGCAGGCGTTGTAGGGGCGCATCGGCGCGGGACCGATGAATTGCTCCCAATGGACGTGCGCGGGAATCGGCTGGATCTCGGTCGGACGCGAAACCACACCGGGCGACTGCGGCCACTGCGGACGATTCGTCCACACGTGGAAGGCGCGCACGGGACCAATGGCGCCGGCCCGAATCGCCTCGACACCCCGGCGGAGACCGTCGCCGGCGGTGCCTTGATTGCCCATCTGGGTCACGATCTTGTGCTTGCGGGCGAGATCCCTCAGCCAGCGGGCTTCCCACACGTCATGGGTCAGCGGCTTCTGCACATACACGTGGATGCCGCGCTTCATCGCCATGGCGGCGGCAATCGCGTGGGTGTTGTCCGGCGTGCTGATGGTCACGGCGTCCACCTTGCCGGCCATGGTATCGAAGAACTTCCGGAAGTCCGTAAACGTGCGGGCCCCCTGGAACTTCTGCAGTTTCTTGTTCAGCGAATTCTCATCGCAGTCGCAGAGCGCCACGACGTCGCCGAGGTTGCCCGCCTGATCGATGTCGCTGCTGCCCTTGCCGCCGACGCCGATGCCGCCGATGCGAAGCCGGTCATTGGCCCCCCAAACCCGGGACGGGAGGAAGGTGAAGGCGAACGCCGCACTGGTGGCGGAACCGAGGAAGACGCGGCGGGAATACGTTTTGGAAAAGGTGGGGCTCATGGCGAGTGGCGTGAAAATCCAATGATCGGGATGAAGAAATCGTGGCCGGTGACGATGCGGCGGGCAAGACGGAAGCCGTTGTTAGCCCGATTTTTCCGCACCGGCCGCGGTTCTTGCGCTTCCCCGACACCTCGCGACACTTGAGCACCGATGGCCATTCACGCCCCGCCACCCGAACGGCGCTCCGCGGCAACGCGCGGTCAACTGCTGGAGGTGGCGTTGGTTTTCCTGCAGCTTGGCGCCACCGCCATGGGCGGTCCGGCAGCGCATATCGGATTGATGGAGGAAGTGGTGGTCCGACGCCGCGGATGGGTCACGCGCGAGGAATTCCTCGACCTGATCGGGGCCGCCAATCTCATACCGGGTCCCAATTCCACCGAGCTCGCGTTGTTCCTCGGACATCGACGCGCCGGCTGGATGGGACTCGTCGTCGCCGGAGCTGCCTTCATTCTACCGGCAGCCACCCTGTCCGGCGTCATCGCCTGGAGCTACGTCCGGTGGGGCGCCCTGCCCGAACTTCGCGGCACACTCAACGCCGTGCAGCCCGTGATTCTAATCGTCATCCTCCAGGCCTTTCGAGGACTCGCGAAAAGCGCCCTGAAGAGCCGGCTGCACTGGCTGGTAGGCGTTGGCGCCCTGGCGGCGGGGGCATTCGGAGTGCACGAATTACTGCTCCTGGCCGCCGCAGGATTGATCGTCATGACGGTGGAACGATTCCAGTCCGGCCGTCCCACGCTACCGGTTTCGCTCGCGTGGATTCCTGGCTTCGACGTCTCGGCGGTGAATTCCAGCTCGGCCGCGGCCCCGGTTGGATTGGCTGGCATCTTCGGATTCTTTCTGAAAACAGGGTCCGTCCTCTTCGGCAGCGGCTATGTGCTGCTGGCGTTCCTGCGCGCGGATCTCGTGGATCGCTGGCACTGGCTCACCGAACGCCAATTGCTCGACGCCATCGCCGTTGGTCAGGTCACCCCGGGGCCGCTATTTTCCACCGCCACCTTTATTGGCTA
>CANGMO010000206.1 GCA_947454295.1 Verrucomicrobiota bacterium
GGAGCGCCCTGAGACCAAGAAAGGACTGATTCCTGCGCTGACCACGCCGAACGGGCTCATCCTTCTCGGCTTGCTGTTTCTGGCCAATCTCTACGCCGCCTACGAAGTGGCACGCTTCAAGTGGCGCCCCCCCGCGCTGGTGTGCGGCCTTTCGGCGGTCTTCCCGGTCTTCGGCCCGTTCATCTTCCTCGTCCTGCCCCGCAATGTCCCGGTGGAGCAGGAAAACGCCACGGAAGTCGCCGTGCAGCAGACGCATCTCGCCGTGGGCTCCCAGTCGGCCCCGGCCGGCAGCGCTCCCGCGGGCGGTGCCGCTGCGGCCCTCGGTCTCTCCAAGGGCGGTGGCCATGGCGCGGCGCAAGAAAGTCTGCCGCGCGTCTTCAAGCGCGGTGAAACCACCTTCAACCGCCGCTTCTTCGAAACGCAGTTCCAGAACTTCTTCCGGGTCGTGGCCAGTGAAGCCGACAAGGACCTGGTGATCGATGTCTCGGCCGGAAAGAAGAGCGTCGTCGCCACCCGGGTCAGCCGCATCTCCGCCGGAGAAATCCACTTCAAGACCGCCACAGGCCAGGAAGTGGGCGTTCCCTTCGCGGAAATGTCCGAGGTGAAGCTCCGTCACAAGGATGCCGCCTGACCGGCACCCCCTCCGTCCACCCGCTCCAAGCGCTGCAGAGTTGCCCCGATGCCGATGAAATATCGCGCCATTCTTCTATTCGGTGCCCCGGGTGCCGGCAAAGGCACCCAGGGTAAGATCCTGGGGCAGATCCCCAACTTTGTTCACTTCTCCTGCGGCGACGCGTTTCGGAATCTGCGCGTCGATTCCAAGCTGGGACGGGTGTTTGTGGAATTCGCCTCCAAGGGATCGCTGGTTCCCGACGAGCCCACCATCGAGCTTTGGACCACCTCCATCTCGGCCATGAAGGTCACCGGCCGATTCAATCCGGAGGCCGACACACTGCTTCTCGACGGCATTCCGCGGAATCCGAACCAGGTGAAGATCATGTCCGAAATGGTGGACGTGGTCGCCGTGTTCAACCTGTTCTGCCCGCAGATCGATAAGCTCATCGTCCGTCTGCAGCGCCGGGCACTGAAGGAAAACCGGCTCGACGACGCCAACGTCGAAACCATCCGCACCCGGCTGGAGACCTACAAGCGGGAGACCCGCGCGGTGCTCGATTGCTATCCGGAGAACATCATTCACCAGATCGATTCCACCCAGGAGCCGATGCGGGTGCTGCTGGACATCCTCCAGATCATTTCGCGCATTCCAAAGCCGGCCATCAGCGACGGCAACACCACCTTCGCCGGTGGTCCCGGCGCCTGAAGCCCGCCCGCTCCGCATGACGGGGCGCACCCGGTTCAGGATGCCACGGTTCGACCATGGTTGATTGCGACCGCCCGACGCTGGTTTCCGCCGCATCGCAGCATCACCCCATGACCACTCCCATTCGCGTCGCCTTTATGGGCACCCCGGAGCTCGCCCGGGTGGTCCTCGCACGCCTTGCCGAGGCGCCTGGTTATCAGCTGTGCGCCGTGGTTGCCCAACCGGATCGCCCCGCAGGACGTTCCCTCGAACTCAAAGCGCCGGCCGTAAAGGTGGAAGCCCTCGCCCGCGGGCTGCCCCTGTTCCAGCCCGAGCGGGCGCGTCAGCCGGAATTCATCGAGCTGGTTCGCAGTTGGAATCCCCAGGTCATCGTGGTCGCGGCCTACGGACAGATCCTGCCCCAGGCGTTGCTGGATATCCCCTCCCACGGCTGCCTCAACATCCATACCTCGCTGCTTCCGCGGTGGCGGGGCGCAGCGCCGATCCAATGGGCCATCGCCTCCGGAGATGCTGAAACAGGCGTCACCCTCATGCGCATGGATGCCGGCCTCGACACCGGTCCGATCGTGTCGATGGCCCGCACGCCCATTCGTCCCGAAGACACCTCTGCCACGCTTCATGATCGTCTTGCGCAGCTGGGTGGTGACCTGCTGATCGACACCCTGCCCGGCTACTTGTCGGGAGCCATCCAGGCGAAACCGCAGCCCGTCGAAGGCGTCACGGTCGCCCGCAAGATCACGCGCGAGGATGGTCGCATCGACTGGAATCGGCCCGCACTCGAGCTTTGGCATCATCTGCGAGGCTTCACGCCATGGCCGGGGCTCCACGCCATGCTTCCCGCCGAGCCGCGATCCAAGCTGCTGAAGGTACTGGCGGCCCATCCCGGCGATCTTCGGGGTGCGCCAGGCACGGTGATCAGCGGTCCTGCCGGGGAACTGGTGGTGGCGTGCGGCGAGGGATCGCTCCATGTCACCGATCTGCAGCTGGAGGGCGGACGTCCACAAACCGCCTCGCAGTTCCTGGCCGGCAATCGGCCGGTGCGGTTGGAGTAATTGCGCGATCGCGCGGATGCATTTCGCCGTTCATCCGCTAGGGTTCCGTTGATGAAACGCACCCGGGTCCTGCTTGCCGCGGCCCTTCTGAGCGTGGCCAGCCCTGGCCTCGCGCAGTCGGATCCGCAGGATTTGACCAGCCTTCTGGAAACCGGTCGCAATCTGCTCGAAACCCAGGGCATCGGTCTGGAAATCCCCATCGATCTCACCCAGACCCAGAAGTGGTTGAAGGATCTCCAGGATCGCCTTGGAGGCGAGTACGTGTTGGATCTTTCCCACCTGCGACCGGCGGCGGAGGCGGCGATTCCGTGGTTGGAATCGTCGGAGGAGACGCAGCCCTACGCATGGTGGCTGAAAACCCGCCTCGATTATTTTCGCGCCGCGGACGAACTCCAGCGTCTCACCCCCGGTCCCGTGCCGGTGCCGCGCAAGCCCGAGTCCAAATCTGCGCCCGCTCCTACGGCCCGTCCCAAGCCGACCCCCGAGCAGCAGCGGCAGGTGTGGTCGAAGGTGGTGGCCTTGGAACCGTGGCCCGAGGAAGCCGGCAAATACGTCAGCCAGCTCAAGCCGGTGTTCACCTCCGAAAAGGTTCCGTCCGAATTGGTGTGGATCGCGGAGGTGGAGTCCTCGTTTCAACCCGGTGCCCGCAGCCCGGCAGGCGCCGCGGGATTGTTTCAATTGATGCCCGGAACCGCCAAGCAGGAGGGGCTGCGATTGTGGCCGCTGGATCAGCGCTACGATCCGCAGAAGAGCGCCCGTGCCTCGGCGAAATACCTGCGGGCGTTGCACACGGAGTTCAAGGACTGGTCGCTGGCGCTGGCCGCCTACAACGCCGGTGACGGTCAGGTGCGGACGCTCATGAAGCGCCACGGCGTGCGCAGCTACGATCGCCTCGCGCCGCACCTTCCCGCCGAAACGCAGCTGTACGTGCCGAAGGTAGAGGCCGTGCTGCGTCGCCGCGAGGGCAAGGCCCTGGCCGAACTCAGGACGCCGTCCTGACCGGCGCCTCAGTCGTCATCGCCGTCCGCCTTGGTGATCGCCCATTCGGGATACGGATCAGCACTACCCTTCATGGCGTGCCACAGGATGCGGTTCAGCACGTCCTCGGGAGCCTTGTCCACTTCACGGAAATTCAGGCGCGCCGACATCTCGGCGTCACGACGCAGCACCGGGTCGCGCAGCGCCTGGGGTGAGGGATTGAGCTGATCGAGCGGGATGTTGGTCGGCAGCGCATCGAAAGGGCGGAGATCCGCCGCGGCCTGAAAGGCGTCGAACATCGGCGTGGCGCTCGCATCGAACTGGTTCATGGGAGGCAGTCCGAGGATCTGCTCCATGGTGCGAATGAGGCTGGTGGTGTTGTACTGGGTGTTCACCACGGCGCCGCGACGGGTGTACGGACTGATGCAATAGGCAGTGGTGCGGTAGCCGCTCACATGATCCCACCCGCCCTGTGGATCATCCTCGATGGCAAAGATGGCAGTCTCGGGCCAGAAGCGGGAATGACTGATGGCCTCCACGATCCGGCCGAAGGCGAGATCGTTGTCCGCCACGTGGGAGGCCGGGGTCGGAGATCCACGGCCGGTGCCGCTGGTGTGGTCGTTCGGAAGGCAGATAAAAATCATCTGCGGCCATTCGCCGGTCGCCTCGGCGGCCTTCAATTCCCGGATGATGAAATCCGCGCGGAACTGGTCGGGCACCGACATGTCCCAGCCCACGTAGTCAGTCGGCAGATACGGCTTGAGAGACGCCACCATCGGATAGCTCGCAAAGACCACCGAGTTGGTCTCGCCCTTCCAGGTCTGGTAGCAGTCCATGAACTTCGGCTCGCCCTTGCGCTTCGGGTCCCGCCACTTCACCGCCGGTGCGGCGAACTCGCCGTAGTCTCGCAGGGACTTCCCGTGCTTGAGCACATTGTCCCACAGGAACCCGCTCGGCGCGTAGGCCAGGGCATCATTCTCGTCGGTGCCCATGCCGTCGGGATAGCTGCGGGGGAATCCGGCGAACGACTTTTCCATGTAGTCCGTGGAAAAGGCCGTGGTGCTCCACTGGTGACCGTCGGCGCTCAGGATGCCGGCGCAGTAGGTGTTATCGAGCAGGGCAAACTCGCGGACCATCTTGTGCTGATTCGGCGTGATCTGTTCGCCGAAGATGCAGAGCTTGGGGTCCCCATTGCCGGTGGCGACATCCCCCAGGACCTGGTCGTAGGTGCGGTTCTCCTTGATGATGTACACCACGTGCTTGAACACGCTCGGCTCGCCGATCCGCTCAGGCACGGGACGCGGGGCAGTCCCGGGGCGCGCCGGCAAGCGGCTGGCGGCGATCGCTTCACGGCGCAGGTTTCGCGAAACCACCTCCGAGAGTTTCGGCAGATCCTTCTTCTTCGGAATCGGAATCAGCGAGAGGGAACCGCTGTATTGATGCGTGTTGAATCCGGTCTTTCCCGCGGCGTCGGTCTTGGGCTTCTCGACGTGCCCCTTGATGTTCGCCACCAGCAGGGTGTCGCGGCGCGCATCCATCACCACCACTCCGGGAAACCAGCCGGTCGGAATCAGCCCCTGCAACTTGGATTCGCGGTCACCAGGATCGAAGCCGATCACCGCCACCGCATTCTGGGTGCCGTTCGCGACATAAAGCGTCTTTCCCCGGCGATCAAAGGCGAGCGCGTTGGGCGAGGCACCGAACAGGTCCGCCGGACTCGACTTGGTCCAGATGGTTTCCACGACGCGATCGGTCCGCGTGTCGATCACGCTCAAGGTATCGGCCGCCGCATTCGCGCACACGACGTAGCGACCATTCGGGGAAACGGCGAGTCCGCTGGCGTGCAATCCGGCGAGCACCTCGGTGGCCGCCGGGGAACCCGAGGCGGCCAGCGGGATGACGCTGACACTGCCCTCGTTGGCGATGTGCCGGACCGGATCCACCCGCACTTCCGTGCCGCGAC
>CANGMO010000207.1 GCA_947454295.1 Verrucomicrobiota bacterium
CAGGCCGGCGCGGACAAGGGAACGCTGTTGTTCTTCAAGCCGGTGCTGACCGGCGACGAACCGTCCGACGTCCTGCAATACCGCGCCACCAATCCCGAGTTTCCGCAGCAGTCCACCGCCGATCAGTTTTACGACGAGCCGCAGTGGGAGTCCTATCGCAGGCTGGGCGAGCACTCGGCCCGCAACGCCTTCCGCTTTCTTGAGGACCAGCCGCGCGGTCCGGGTGCCAATCCCGTCGACACCCTGTTCCACAAGGCGGTGCAGCACTGGCAGGCCGGCCTCGATGCACGCGACGACGCGTCCGATCCCACAGTCCTCTCGGATCGCGTGGCCCGATTCGAAACGGAATTTCGACAGGAGGCGCCCGCGTGGCTGCGGGCCGAGTTGTTCCCGGAACTGGGAATCGCGCCCACGGGCAACCCGTCTCCGCGCAATCCCGAGGATGAACTCACCGCCCTGCTGCTGATGATGGGACTGGTTGAGATTCTGGAGGACACCTGGCGCCTGGCGCGGCTCGACAGCCTGTGGTCGCATCCGACGAATCAAGGCTGGATGGCCTGGATGCACCGGTGGAGCGCCACTCCCACCTTCCGCCATTGGTGGCCGGTGTTGAAATCCTTCGGAAGCTACGGCTTTGGCAAGTTCGTCCAGACCCGCCTCGGCGTGACCTACAATCCGGAGGACGACCGCAGCGGGTCGCCACATCCGGCCACGCCGGCGCAACCAGGGTTGCGAATTCGGAGGTTTCAGCCCGATCGCGACGCCGGCGGCCTCATCACCCGTCGATGGCACCAACAGTTCGGATCCCCGTTTAACGCGCAGGACCGGCTCGCCTTCGTTTATGAACTGCTTCCCAGCGCCGCACCGGGTCAGCCGGACCCCGCGCCAATCCAGGTTGCCCTCGCCCGGGTGAACCCGGTTCCCGCGGCCGGAACCGCCGGGGATTCGGGGCCGTCGTTTCACTGGGATGCGCCGGATTTGTTCATCCCGCCGGCCCTGGAAGGCGGCGGATTCATCGGACGTTTCCTGCGGGCCGTGATCGCTGAGCTGGGCCGCATCGATCCGGGCGCCACGCTTCACGTGACCCTGACCGAGTCGGCCGGCCTTCAACCGGGCCGGGTCCGAACCGACGCCGCAAGCCGCGCGCGCCGGGTGCAGCAGATCGAATTGTACAAGAGCCAGGGCTTCACCCTGGTCCACCCGCCGGCCTCCGGAGGACCGGACCAGCTCAAGCGCCGCCCCGCTCCAGCAAAGTAGATTCATTCCACGGCTTGCGTATCGGGTACGAGATCAGGGATTCTCACCGCGATTCCTCTCCCATGAATTCGACACCTTCACTCTCCTGCCGCCTGGGGCTGCTCGCCGGAACGGCGATCGGACTCGTTGCGGTTCAAGCCATCGCCGCCTCACCCGCCGATGCCCCGGTTCGCGGGCCGTTCTGGTCCGGCACCATCATGCGCGCCAAGGGCCAGGCGGCCGCCATGAAGGGTGTGGCCGTGACGATCGGCGCCTCCAAGGATCACTACGTCGTCTACGATCTCGACACCCTCCGTCTCGCCGTCGGCTGGTCGGGGGAGTTTCTTGAGTTCGGGGACACGCTGACCAAGATCGCCTGGCCGCCGCCTCCCAGCGTGAAGGGAAATGTCGTGTTCGAAACCGTCATGGGTCCCGGCTGGTCCGATGCGAAGGGACAGATCGCCGATACCCGTGAGCGTCACCAGGGCCCATTGCCCAAGGACTGGGCGCACTACGAGGGGCTCTATGTGAATGGCGACCGCGTCGTGTTCAGCTACACGGTGCAGGGAACCCCGGTGCTGGAATCCCCCTGGTTCGAGGAACTCCACGGCACGGGCGCCTTCACCCGCACGCTGCAATTTCCCAAGGGCGCAAAGAACCTGCACCTGCTGGTTGCCTCCGGACTGACTCCCACCGCCACCGTCGTGGCTCCGGGTGCCGAGGGAACCGCGATGCTTCAGCGCACCGGCGGACAGCCGCTCGCGCTTGGGTACTCAGGTCTGCCCGCGGGCTCGGAACTCACGGTGGATGCCGCCGGCAACGCGGTGCTCCATCTCAGCAAGGTGGCATCGAATGCGTCCCTGACCCTCGCGCTGGCCAGCGGCAGCGGCGACTTCCGTCCGACGTCTGCGGGCGGCAAGCGCACCGATTTGCGCGAGCTCACCAAGGGCGGTCCGGCCCGCTGGACCGACACCCCGGTCACCCAGGGCAAGCTCGGTACGGAAGACGGCCCCTACCAGGTCGACACCATCACCGAGCCCTTCCCCAATGCCTACAACACCCGCACGTTCTGGGGCGGCTTTGACTTCCTGCCCGATGGCCGCGCGGTCATCTGCGCCTTCCACGGCGACGTGTGGATCGTCTCCGGCATCGACGACACCCTGCAACACCTGAAGTGGAAGCGCTTCGCGACCGGTCTCTTCCAGCCGCTCGGCGTGAAGGTGCAGAAGGGTGAGATCTACGTCGCGGGTCGCGATCAGATCACGCGCCTGAAGGATCTCAATGGCGACGGGGAGGCCGACCTGTACGAGAACTTCAACAACGACACCGTGGTCACGCCGAACTACCACGAGTTCGTCCTCGATCTCCACACCGACTCCAAGGGGAACTTCTACTACGCCAAGGGCGCCCCGTGGGAACCCTCGGTGCAATCGCCCCATCAGGGCACGCTGCTCAAGGTGTCGCCCGACGGCAAAAAGCTCGAGGTGTACGCCACCGGTCTCCGCGCTCCGAATGGCATGACCGTCGGACCCGACGACACCATCCTGATCAGCGACAACCAGGGCCACTGGATGCCCTCTTCAAAGCTGAACCTGGTGAAGCCCGGCGCCTTCATGGGCATGACCCCGTCCGCGCAGCGTCCGTTGAAGCTGCGGTATCCGGATGGCCGCGAGATCACCGTGAACCCGAGCGATCCTGACGTCCGCAAGGCGAACAACCTGAAGGGCTGGGACGGCGCCATGCCCATTCCCACCTCGTATGACGAGCCGATCGCGTGGCTGCCCATGCGCTGGGACAACTCCAGCGGCGGACAGGTGTATGTCACCAGCGACAAGTGGGGTCCCTGGAAGGGGGCGCCGCTGTTCATGAGCTACGGAAAGTGCCTGCTCTATGGCGTGCTGATGGACAAGGTCGACGGCACCGTTCAGGCCAGCATGGTTCCCTTCGGCCTGAAGTTCGCCAGCGGCGTGATGCGCGGTCGTTTCAGCGGCAAGGACGGCCAGTTGTATGTGTGCGGCCTCCGTGGATGGCAGAACAACGCCACGCGCGACGGTGGCTTCTATCGCGTCCGGTACACTGGCAAGCCCGTGCGCATGCCGGTGAAGTCGCACGTCACCAAGACCGGCATCACCCTCACCTTCAGCGCGCCGCTGGATCCCAAGTCCGCGCAGGACCTGGAGAACTACGCCGTCGAGCTCTGGAACTATCGCTATTCCGGCTCGTACGGATCGCCCGAACTCTCGGTAAAGAACCCGGGCAAGGAATCGCATGACAAGCTGTCCGTGAAGTCCGCCAGCCTGTCCGCGGATCGCAAGACGCTGTTCCTCGCCGTCGACGGCCTGCAGCCGGCGGATCAGTACAGCGTGAAGTATTCCGTGACCGCCGCCGACGGCGCCGAGCTGCGCTCCGAGGTCATCGGCACCATCCATAAGCTGGGCTCCGATTCGGCATCGATTCGTTGAGATTCCGTTAAATTCCGGGCTGGTTCTCTCCAACGCCCGCCGTGTCACGTCGACGCGGCGGGCGTTTTTCGCTCGTTCTTAGGAACCGCCGAATGACAGCTTTCCGGCGCGTGGACGAGGCTGATAACTCAGTTACCAAATCGGCACCGCCCCAGTCGGGGTGGTTTCCCGCCACGATGTGGTCGGCGATTCTGGCGGTTGGCGACACCGACGCGCCCGCTTCCCTTCATGCCCTGGAACGCCTGGCCAAGGCGTACTGGCAACCGCTGTATCTGTTTCTGCGCCAGCGTGGTGCCGACCCGGATACCGCAGCCGATCAGGTCCAGGGATTCTTCACATATCTGCTCAGCCGCGAGTTCCTCCGCGAACTCCGCCCCGGGGACGGCCGGTTTCGGAATTTTCTGCTGGTGGCGCTCCGGCGTTGGGTTCGCGACCAAAAGGAACGGGACCACGCAGCCAAGCGTGGCGGTGGAATGACGCAGCTGCCCCTTGAGGAACTGGAGGCGATGCGAGCCGAACCCCTGGCCCGCGATGGCGACACCCCCGACATCGCCTTTGAGCGCGCCTGGGCCCGCGGGGTGTTTTCGCGGGCGCTGAATGGCATCGCCGTTGCGTGGTCCGGGCGCGCCGACCTGTTCGCCGCCCTGCGGCTCTCACTCGAGGGAAGTGCGGACGCAGAAAACTACCGCGCCATCGCCGAACGTCTCGGCATGACCGAAGGTGCGGTGGGCAAGGCAGCGCATGACCTGCGGCAGCAGTTTGCCGCGCGGGTGCGGCAGGAGATTCGGGCGACCGTTCCCGACGAGACGGAAGTCGATGACGAACTCCGCCACCTCATTCGACTCCTCCGCCAGTGAGCCCCGGGCGGAACACCGTTGACGAACAGGGTAAGGATTTCCCGGTAGAACCCTGCTTATCGGTGACCTGCCTGAAGGATTGATGAGCTCCGATTCCCCAGACTCCCGAACGTGCCGCACCTGCGGCGCGCGGGTGGCCGCGACGCTTCCGTGCGCCGCATGCGCGCTTTCGCAGGTCCTGTTTGAGGATTCGTGCGCCGACCCGGCATCGGAAGGCGTCGAGCCCATCAACACAGGCTTTGATGCCACCGCTCTGCCCTGTTCGCTTGGGCCCTATCGGGTTTATCGGGAAATCGCCATCGGCGGCTCGGGCGCCGTTTATCAGGCCGAAGACACCCGGACGCGCCGCACGGTGGCGCTGAAACTGTTTCGCTCGCTGCTCCTGGTTGGCGACTCCGATCGGGCCCGCTTCAAGCTGGAGGCCGAGACCGCGGCACGCCTCGATCATCCGAATATCGTTCCTGTATTCGAGGTGGGTGAACACCGTCGACAGCCCTTCATCTCGATGAAGCTGATGGAGGGGGGATCACTGGCCCAGCGCATGGTTGCCCCGGGGCACCGAATTTCGGACCGGGACGCCGCGGGACTGGTCTCCATGATTGCGCGAGCCGTGCACTATGCGCATCAACACGGTGTTCTGCACCGCGATCTCAAGCCGGCCAACGTGGTGTTCGACGCCGCCGGAACGCCCTACCTGACCGACTTCGGACTGGCCAAGCTGGTCAATGATGAGAGTTCCCTCACGCTC
>CANGMO010000208.1 GCA_947454295.1 Verrucomicrobiota bacterium
ACTCCGACGGCCCCGTGGTGAGCCAGCTGGCGCAGGTGCGCAATCCGACGCTCGCCAACAACAACGACCAGCCTGGAAAGGTGTGGGCGGGCGGAGACACGACGAACGGGCTTTCTGAAATCAACGACGTCTTCTCGGTGGAAGCCCGCACCGCCGATGTGACCCGCGGCACACTGGCCCAGAAGCTGACCGGCCAGACTGCGGCGACGTTCTTCAACAGCTCCTACGACAAGTACACCTACTACCGTCTGCTCGGGCAGGTTGGTACCGACAGTTCGGACGCGCGCTTCGAGTCGTACGTCGATCCTTCTGGAAACCTGCAGCGCCGGGTGCGGATGCATTTGAACTATCGTCCCGTGAATCAGAACGGCAGCGATGCGGCGTCGGCGAGCGTGGCTCGATTCCTGGATTGGACCCCGATTTCCTGGTTCACCAATGCGGCGGACCGCCTGTTGACCACCGAGTTCACCAACGGCCTCGCCCGCGGATCCTTCACCGGCCTGCCCATCCAGGGACGCATCCAGATCCGGGACAATGCGAACCGCATCTATCCGACGAACTATATCTACTCGGCGCAGACGCACCGGCTGCTCCAGCTGGCCGCCAACATTTACGACTACTCGTCGACGCGCACTGACCGGACCGCCTATCCCTATCTGCCGAGCGTCTTCCAGCCCACGCTGTATCGCACGGGCAAGGGCACCGCGCTGGATCCGGCTACGGTGCGCATCGCCTCCTTCCTGGAGGTGACCAATTCCTCCGCGCTGCTGTCGCAACCGCTGGTGGATCTCGAGGATTTGAATTTCAACCGGTCGTTCAATCTCTCCCGCCTCGACGTGCGTGCCGATTCCGCCCCGGTGGCGCGGTACATCAACGTGCCGCTGGTAGTCGGCGCGAAGAAGGGATTCCCGAACTTCAACGAGGGGTTCTGGCAGTCGTCGCTGCAGGTCACGCGCCGTTTGTTCGCCGTGAAGCCGTCGGCGACCGCAGCGGCCATGGCCACCAATCAGCTGCCGTTCCGCGGGCAGAACGGGGCAGGGGTCTCCACCGAGGCTCAGTACCGGTTTGATCTGCGGAATGTGGCGTCGGTCGAGTTGTGGAATTCCTACTCCAACGCGTACCCCCGGCCGCTGCGGTTGATTGTCACCAACGTGGTTACCTACGGGTTGTTCAATCAGTTCCCGGGCGGTGTGATCACCAAGGTGGTTGGCGAAGCGGGCCGCACCCGAGGCACCAACTTCCTCATCCCCGCCGGGAAATGGCCTGGGTATCAGTTCACGAACGCGCTCAACGATCTGGCTTCGTTTAGCTTCGTGTACGACCACGTGGCCAACCGGTCGTATGATGCCAATCAGACCAATCTCGGCGCGGTGAACGTGGACTTTCGGGCCCCCTACGTGAACCTGATGGCCACCAACTGGACCTTCTGCGTTCTGGTGGATGAGGGCACCAAGGCCATCGTGGATTATGTCCACTTCAAGACCGTCCTGACTGAAACGAACGTCCTGCGCTTCCTTGGACTGGATGCGCTGAGCCGCGGAGCCGCGAGTCTGCCCGGCGTCCGGCCGTCGGCGGGAAGTACGCTGCGGCTGGCTGATTTCTGGCGAACCAACGTGAATCTGACCACCCACACGCTGGGTATCGACAATCAGATGCGGGTGTCGCTGGGACTGCTCCAAACCGATCCGCTGCTCTGGCGCGATGCCACCGGCATTCCGCAGAGTCAGTATGATCAGGCCAAGAGCATCCACGGCCTCTACTACTTCCTGTATCACAAGTTCCCGACCACGCCGGTCCTGCCGGACTCCGAGCAGCGCCGCATCGCTGCGGCCATCGACTCGGCGCGACCGACCCGCGTGCAGGTGGGTTTCAATCCCTCGTCCACCATCTTCCTGACGGACCGTCGTCAGGCCAACGATCCGCTGGTTCACTATCACCGCGACGATCTCCGCCCGGGCTACACCGTGTTTGCCGACTCGGGTTCGTACAGCGAGCTGCTGGTCACCGAGGGGCGGTTCAACTCGACCAATGCCAGCTTCCAGCTGTCCGCGCATTCGGTCACCAACCTCGCGGGCCTCTCGCTCGCCGAGAAGAAGCGCCGGCAGGGCGTGATCGCCTACGCGCCGTGGGGATTCGAGCAGCAACTCCAGCTGAAGGCGGATCCGAACACCGGCAGCGCAACCGGTACCGCCTCGCTGGGCCTGGCGACCGACTACTCCTACAAGGATCCCTTCGTCACCAAGTCGGACGACTGGAACTTCCCGACCAATGCGGCCTCCTTCAAGTTCCCCAATATCGGCTTCCTCGGTCGCGTTCATCGCGGCACTCCGTGGCAGACCATGTACCTGAAGTCGGCGGTTGCGGATCAGGGAATCGTCTCGCCCGGAGCGGCCTCGATCCTCTCTGCCCAAAAGAACTGGGTGGCCTGGTCCGGCAGTCCGTTCACCCACCCGGTGGCCGACTGGAAGCTGGTTGACCGCTTCACCACGGCGATCAACGACAACGCGGCGCGCGGGTTGATCTCGCCTAACCAGACGAACCTCGCCGCTTGGTCCGCGCTGCTCTCGGGCGTGCCGGTGCTCACCAACACCAGTGTGGCCACCCGCAACAATCCGCAGGCCCTGTTCATCCGGCCCAATTCAGCCGAGTTGAGGCAGATCGTCGGGGGGTACACCAACGCCGCCGGTGTGCGTATTCCCGGCATTGTGCAATGGCTGTCGCCGACCAACACCATCGCCGCGGTGGCGAAGGGATTCCCGGCCCTGCCGCTCGCACCGGGCGGTTTCTACACCAACCTGGGATCGATCCTGTCAGTGCCCACGCTCTCGGATCGCTCGCCGTTCATCGACTCGCGCACCGATCTCGTCCGCAACACGAACATCACCGACGAGGTCATGGAGCGCATCCCGCAGCAGATCCTCTCGTTGATGCGGCCCGATGAGCCGCGTGCCGTGGTATATTGCTTCGGCCAGTCGCTCAAGCCGGCGGCCAACTCGCTCATCACCGCGCCGGGCACCTACTACGGCCTTTGCACGAACTACCAGGTCACTGGTGAGTATGCGACCAAGACGGTGGTTCGCTTTGATGGTGTCCCCAACCTGCGCGGTCCCTCCGGGCTGCGCTCGGTGGTTGAGGAGCACCGGGCGGTCTATACTGGAAACTAGGACTGATCCCGCATCCCGGACACCGCCCCACCCCTTCAACGCCTTTTCGATTTCTGCCTCTGTCCCCTATGTCTTCGTCACGACGCATCCGGATCGCGACGGGAGCCGTCCTGCTGTTGAGCCTGGTGCTTGGCGGGCGGGTGGTCTCCCATCGCCGTGCCGCCTCGGGTCTCGCACAGCTCGTGACCGCCACGGGAGACGCCTCCCGCGCCGTCACCCCGTCGGCTCAAGCAATTGCCGCCGCGCCTGCGACGACATCGCGTCCGGCCCGCTGGCTGGCGGTTGAGTCGCTCAAGCCGGGGGAATCCCCACGCTTCGCCGATTCCAAGTTCACCAACCGTCTTCGCAACACCGACGCCTCCGCCAGCGCGCTGGTGGGTCGCGATCGGGCGTTGCTGCTGCGCAATGCGTTCATCGACACCGCGTCCACTGAGCCGCTTCGCGTCCCCGCCGCCCTGCGTGCCGCCGGCCCGGCCGGTGCCTATATCGTGCAGTCGCGGGGCGTGATTGATGCCGCCTTCCGCGAGCGCCTCGTCTCGGTGGGAGCCTCGGTGATCTCCTACATCCCGAACAACGCCTTCCTGGTCACCGCTTCGGAATCGGCGGCGCAGCGGCTCGCCGAGGCGCCGGAAACGGCGTCAATCCTGCCCTACGAGCCGTACTTCAAGCTGGAGCCCGCCCTGATCGCGACAGCCATCGATCCATCGGGATCAGGGGCGTCGCTGCTCCGGTTGGTGGTCACCGTTCAGGATGGCGCCGCCGTGGGGGATGAATTCGCCCGCCTGGGAGCGCGCGAGCTGACCCGTGAGCGTGGCCCATTCGGAACGTTGATCACACTTGAAGCTCCGGCGACGCAGGTTGCCACGCTGGCCCGCTCGACGTCGGTCCAGTTGATCGAGCGTTGGCAGAAGCCTGTGACGGCGAACGACCACGCTGGTCCGCTCCTGGGGTCCGTCACCAATGGACTCAACGAGGGCGCCTATCTCGGCCTGACGGGCAAGGGCGTGGTGGTGAACGTCAATGACTCGGGAGTGGATCAGTCCCATCCCGACCTTCAGGGCCGGGTGCACGCCGGTCCCGGACTGCCGGCTTCCGTTCTTCAGGATTCCGACGGTCACGGCACCCACGTGGCGGCGATCATTGCAGGCAATGGCTCCCAGTCCGGCTCGGTTTCCGCGCCGCCTCAGGGATCCTTGCCCGGCGCCAGCTTCCGTGGACGCGCCACTGAAGCCGAGTTGTTCGTCCTCCCGGTCCTTCCGTTTGGCGGTTCGGAGTTCGGTGACGAGTACCTGCAGGTGACCGCCGCGACGAACACCTTCCGCACCGACGACCTCCGTGAACCGCTGATTTCCAACAACAGCTGGGTGTACGACTCGTTTGAGTATGGATCGCACTCCGCGAGCTTTGATGCCGCGGTGCGCGACGCCGCTCCGGGGCTCACCGGAGATCAGCCGGTTCTTTTCGTCTTCGCGGCCGGCAATGCGGGCGGTGGCGGCGACAACGGCATCGGCGGCTCCGGGGATTCCATCAACGCACCCGGCAACGCCAAGAACGTCATCACGGTCGGTGCGCTGGAAGTTGTTCGCAACATCACCAACTCCATTGTGTACGAGACCAACGGGGTGGCGCTGATCGTGGGATCGACGCCGCTCGCCACACTCGACACGAATCGGACCGACTATACCACCAACGCGCCGTACACGCCGATGACCGACAGCGACTTCCAGGTCGCCGGATTCTCCGGACGCGGCAACGTGGGAATCGGCGTCGAGGGCGATTCCGGCCGCTTCAAGCCGGATCTGGTGGCCCCCGGCACCTTCATCATCTCGGCGCGTTCCTCGAAGTGGAAGCTGGAGAACGATTTTCCGACCAACCTGTTCTACAACGACTATCTCCTGTTCAAGGATCTGACGGCGGAGACGCAGCCCTTCTACCGTTATGAATCGGGCACCAGCATGTCGGCCGCATCGGTGGCCGGATTGCTGGCCCAGATGCAGGAGTTCTTCCGGACGCAGGTGCTCGGGCAGCGGCCGTCCGCTGCGGGGTACAAGGCCCTGCTCATCAACAGCGCCACGGTTACGAGCCCGACCTATGTTCCGGACCCGCACGTCCAGAGCGAGGATCCCCGCAATTATGC
>CANGMO010000209.1 GCA_947454295.1 Verrucomicrobiota bacterium
GCCCATCGGCATTGCGTCGTTCATGGGCTCGCTCTTCGGCGGCTCGCCCACCCGGCCTGGAAAATCGGGTGGCGGATCGGGTGGCGGTGGAACGATGGGTGGCGGGATGGATCTGGTGATTGTCGATGACGATGGCTCCGCGGTATCCCGAGGAGTGGTGGAAGCTTTCTCCTCGGATCCCAATTTTCGCGTGCAGGTCACCAACGCGGTCACCGCCCGTGCGTGGGTGATCGCCGGCCGCCGTCCGGTGGCGGTGGTGCTGCCCAAGGGATTTGGCGGCGACGCCATCCCGGGTTGGCTCGATTCCAAGCGACGGCCCGAGATTCAGCTCTGGCACGATCCGGCGCGCTCCATGGAAAAGTCCATGGTTGAAGGCATGCTGGTTCCCAAGGTGATCCAGGCCGTGGTTAGCCATGCCTTCACTCCGGAGATTGGCCGCGAATACGTCGGCAAGGGATTGGCTCAACTCGATCTCCGCGCCGCCGGCGAGTCCAATCGTCCGGTCGATCCGGTTTTGCGGGACGCGCTCCGCCGGGTCGATCAATACCTCGCGACGCTGAAGCCCGGCGCCGTGTTGAGCCGCAGTGGCACCAACGCAGCGCCGTTTTCACTGCCCCTGCCGTTCGTGTCCCACTCGGTCCCGCTCACCAAAACCGAGGGCGGCCAATACAATGGCTACGCCCATTCCTTCGCCGGAATGGGGGTTCAATTCGTGCTGATGTCGCTGCTCGACATGGCCATCGGACTCCTTCGGGACCGGGAGGCTGGCATGTTTCGAAGGCTTCGATCGGCCCCGCTGGCACGGTCCACCTGGATGCTGGCCAAGGTTAGCAGCTTCACCCTGATCTCCCTGGGTTCGCTCCTCGGATGTTTCACCTTTGCCATGCTGGTGTTCGGCGTGCGGATCGAGGGCAGCCTTCCCGGGTTCCTCGGCTGCCTGGGGGCGACCGCGCTCATGGCGGCAACCCTCGCCCTGACGCTCGCCGCGCTGGGGGGCACGCCGGCCGGCACGCGCGGCATGGGCATCGCGGTGCTGCTGCTGCTGGTGATGATCGGCGGAGCGTGGGTGCCGACGTTCGTGTTCCCGCGCTGGTTGCAAACCATCTCCGTGTGCACCCCCACGCGGTGGGCCGTCGATGGGCTCGACGCCATGACCTGGCGCGGTCTGGGCTTCGATGCCGCGATCGGCCCGATCGGCGCCCTGCTGGGCTTCACCCTCGTACTTGGCGCGATTGCGTGGTTCCGGTTCCGCTGGGACGACGAGTGACGTATTCGGTGGATGTTGCTGGCATCGATTCCGGTGCCAGGTCCATTTGGTTCGCCGTCACTTGCTCATGAACCAGTGGATGAACCCGCAGTGATCACAAACGAGGCAGTAGGTCTGCCGATCCGCCCAGTCGGGATTCATGGCGGAGCTGAGCGCGACATCAATGTGAGAACGCCGCTTGTGGAAGGCCTCGTGGTGGCACATGAGACACTTGAGCTGCTGGCCGTCGATTTCCGCCGCGACGGGCTCGGTCTTCAGGACAGACATGGTTCGGGTGGGTTGGGGGCTTGGGGTTGAGGTGCCTTTCGGGCAGGAACGGCGTGCCTCCGGATGAGTGAGGCCGGAGGACCGTGGAGACTTGGGATCAATGGCATTGAGGCACAGGCTGGCCGGGAAGGGAAGCCCGGAGAACATCCACGAATCGGGGGGGGCATTTCCGCTGGAACCATGGCGGGTGGGCCGGGCAGGATTTCGTGCGTGAGTGCGATCCAATTTTCCTTTCCAACCCCCACCCTCTACGGCGCCGGCTCCCTGGCTGAACTGCCGGCGCGGCTCGCCAAGCTCAACGTCCGCCGCCCGCTCGTGGTGACGGATCCCGGGCTGGTCAAGACGGCCGCCTTCGCGGCCCTCGCCAACACCTTGGGTGCGGCGGGACAGGGGAAGGATTGGTTCCTGTACTCCGGAGTGCATCCCAACCCGGTGGAGTCCGACGTGGTGGAAGCCGCCCAGGTGCTTCGGGATTCCGGATGCGACGGCGTCATCGCCATCGGCGGCGGCAGTCCGCTCGACGCCGGCAAGGCGGCCCGACTGCTGGCCAAGCATCCCGGATTTCCGCTCGCCAAGTTTTATGAACAGCCGGCCGACTGGACCGGCATGGTGCCTCTGATCGCGATCCCGACCACCGCCGGCACCGGCAGCGAGGTGGGACGCAGCTCGGTCATCACCCTTGACGCCACGCATCGCAAGGCGGTGCTGTTCCATCCGGAGCTGCTCGCGAAGTTGGTGATCCTGGACGCCGCGCTCACGACCGGATTGCCTCCTGGTCTCACCGCCGCCACCGGTGCCGACGCCCTCACCCACTGCATCGAGAGCTACACCTGTCCGGCGTTCCATCCGATGTGCGACGGCATCGCGCTTGAAGGCGTGAGCCTCGTCGTCGATGCCCTGCCGCGTGCCTATAAGAACGGTGGCGATCTGGACGCCCGTGGCCGCATGCTGGTCGCAGCGGCGATGGGTGCGGTTGCGTTCCAAAAGGATCTCGGTGCGGTGCACTCGCTCGCTCACCCGCTCTCCACGCTGTGCGGCATGCACCACGGTCTCGCCAACGCGTTGTGCCTGGTGGCGGTCATGAAGTGGAACGCTCAGCGCAAACCGGGTCTGTATCGCCGCGTCGGCATTGCCTGCGGACTCGATGTCGTCGCCGGCTCCGATGCCGAGGCGGATCGCCGCACGATTGAGTTCATTACCAAGTTCCTCGCGGATCTCGGGTTGAACAAGAAGCTCCGCGACGTGGGCGTGCCGCTCGACAAGCTTGAGGCACTCACCGCCCAGGCCTGGGAGGATCCCTGCCACAAAACCAATGCGATCCCGGTCACCGCCGAGGACCTTCGGGGCCTGTATCTCGAGTGCCTCTGAGATCGCGACAGGGCGAACCCAATGAACCCACCGGAATCCAGCACGGATGAATCCCTGCTGGCCCGGCTCGGGTATCGGCAGGAGCTGGCCCGGCGGATGTCGGGCTTCTCCAACTTCGCCATCTCGCTGTCGATCATCTGCATTCTCGCCGGCGGGATCACCTCGTTCCACGTCGGGCTCGATTCCGCCGGTGGAATCAGCATCGGGCTGGGCTGGCCGCTGACCTGTCTGTTTTCCCTCTGCGTGGCTGCCACCATGGCCCAGGTGGGCTCGGCATTTCCCACAGCGGGCGGGTTGTACCACTGGGGGTGCCTGCTCGGCGGACGCGGTTGTGGATGGACCACGGCGTGGTTCAATCTCGCCGGACTGATCACGGTGCTGGCCGCGATCAATGCCGGGACCCATGACTTCGCAGTGGCCGCCTTTGGCCTCAAAAGTTCCGGCCCTGCGGTTCGACTCGGGCTGGTTGTGGCCATGACCCTCTCGCAGGCGGTGCTGAACCACCGTGGCATTCGCCTCACCACGCGCCTCACCGACCTCAGCGGATGGCTAATCCTCGGCATCGCCGCAGCGCTCACCGTTTCGCTGCTGGTGGCGACGCCCAATCTGGATTGGAGTCGACTCTGGACCTTTCACAACTTCACCGGTCTGCCCGAGGCCGGAGCCACCTTTCCCAAACAGACGAGCCCTTTGTGGATCTTCGCACTGGGACTTCTGCTGCCCGCCTACACGCTGACCGGCTTTGACGCTTCGGCCCACACCGCCGAGGAAACCCTCGACGCCTCACGGAACGTACCGCGCGGAATCGTGCGTGCGGTGGCAGTTTCGGGCCTCGTGGGCTGGGCGCTGGTGGTGGCGATTTTGCTGGCGATCCCCGATCTCTCCGCGGGTGTGGCCCAGGGGGCTGACGTCGTTCATCGCACGATGCGCGCGGTGCTGCCCGGCCCGCTGGCAACATTGCTTCTTATCGGCATCGTGCTGGTGCAATACCTCTGCGGCCTGGCCGCGCTGACCTCAGCGTCTCGAATGCTGTACGCCTTTGCCCGCGACGGGGGGCTTCCGGGATCGACTTGGTTGAAGCGGGTTCAACCGGGCACCGGTTCGCCGTCTGTGGCGGTCTGGACGGCGGCCATTCTTTCCGGTGCCCTCATCCTGCTGCTTCCCTACGAGACGATTGCCGCCATCGGGACCGTGTTCCTCTACGTGAGCTACGTTCTCCCCGTGGCGGCGGGCGCCTTGGCGATTGGACGGAGCTGGCATCAGATGGGTCCGTGGCATCTCGGGGCGGCGTTCCGGCCCTTGGCGGTGGTGTCGGCGTTGGGATGCGTATTTCTGGTGGTGATCGGCGTCCAGCCGCCCAATCAACAGGCCCTGCCGATCCTCATCGGCACGACGGTCGTGATGGTGGTCGTCTGGTTCGGCTTCGAGCGCCGCCGGTTCCAGGGGCCGCCGGGTGGTGTGGAGTTGAAGCGCTGACGTGTGGAGCGCGGCGGCAACGCGTAGCGACGACACCGCTATGGGCCCGAGCGTGATGAAAAACCGCCAATGAATTCGCTCACCCTGTGGCGGGATTGAACTCGGTTCCGGTGTTAGAACTTGGGTCGTGGTCTCAGTTTCGAGAGCGGCGTGGCGCGTTGCTTCCCGCCACACTCCCGCACGGGCGGACGGACCTTGTTTCTGGGGTTTAACAGGGGAAGTCTTGTGGAAGACGGAGTGACCTGAGCAGAGTGACTATCAGGCCATGTCAACTCTTGTGCAGGTTTCCATCCATCCCAGTCAGTTCCCAGACGCAGTGCATGCGGAACTCCGGGCGTCGCTGGCGGGCCGCCGGATGAATCACAAGTTTCACTACGATACCCCGGGCAGGGCGCGTCGGTGGCTCGCAGTGCACGACGCTCATTCTCCGGCGCGTACGGATCCGGATTGCCTGGCAACCTATGACCGGGCGTTTTCGGGAGCCGCGGCGGCTCTGAGTGGAACGGAGGTTCAGGTCATCGGGCTTGGCTGTGGTGGTGGGCAGAAGGATGCCCGACTACTCCGTGAACTGGTCGCCCGTCGACGACGTTGCTCGTATGTGCCGCTGGATGTGAGTCCCACCCTGGTATTGGTGGCCCGCGAGGCGGCCAGGCAGGTGATTTCCGAGGACTCCATCCATCCGTGCGTGGCTGATTTGGCCGCGGCGGACGATTTGGGCGGCATTCTGGAAAAGCTCGGATGCACGGATCGTCCACGGCTTTTCAGCTTTTTCGGCATGATCCCGAATTTTGAACCAGCCCTAATCCTGCCGCGGCTGGCGGCGCTGTTGCGGGCGGACGACTGGTTGCTTTTCAGCGCGAATCTGGCGCCTGGCGCCGACTACGCTGCTGGCGTGAGGCAGATGCTCCCGCA
>CANGMO010000210.1 GCA_947454295.1 Verrucomicrobiota bacterium
CAAACCCTACGCGGCTACAGTCTCCACAGCCTCGACGGCGCACTGGGAAGCGTGAAGGAGTTCTACTTCGATGACCGTCACTGGACGACTCGCTACCTGGTCGCCGATACCGGCAGCTGGCTTTCCGGACGCACGGTGCTGATCTCCCCCTATGCGTTGAGCGGCATCAATCGGGGGCTCAAGCAGATCTCCATCAACCTGACGAAAAAGCAGATCGAAAACAGTCCATCGCCGGATTCCCACAAGCCGGTCTCGCAGCAGTTTGAGGAAGAATACAACGGCTACTATGGCTGGCCCGCCTATTGGAATGGACCTTATGCCTGGGGTGGCCTGCCCTATCTCGAGCGGGATCCGAAACGGTGGAAACCCTCCACCCGCGGCGACTCAAGGTGGGACCGGCATCTCCGGAGCAGCCGCGAAGTCACCGGTTACAACATCGAGGCGCTGGATGGTGAAATCGGCCATGTGGAGGATTTCGTGGTCGACGATGAGAACTGGACCTTCCGGTATCTGATCATCGGAACCCGCAATTGGTGGCCGGGAAAAAAGGTGCTGGTTTCGCCCCAGTGGATCGAGCGCGTCAGCTGGGAGGAGTCGAAGGCCTTCATCAATCTGTCTCGCGAGACGATCCAGAAATCTCCCGAGTATTCCGCCGAGGCGCTGCTCACCCGCGAGTACGAAACCGGCCTTCACCACCACTACCAGCGCAAGGGGTATTGGATTGACGAACTGGCCGCCACGTGACGGCGCCCTGGTCATCGTCTCCTGGACTCGATCCGTCCGCGCCGGAGCTGCTGGCGCGGATGGACGCCTACTGGCGGGCTGCGAACTACCTTTCGGTCGGGCAGATCTACCTCTACGACAATCCGCTCCTGAAGCGGCCGCTGCGCCTCGAGGACGTGAAGCACATGCTGCTCGGACACTGGGGCACCACTCCCGGGCAGAATTTCATCTACGTCCATCTCAACCGGGTGATCCGGAAGTATGACCTGAGCATGATCTACATCTCCGGTCCCGGTCACGGCGGGCCGGCGGTGGTGGCCAACACCTATCTGGAGGGCACCTACAGCGAGGTATATCCGCAGATCCGGCAGGATGAGGTCGGACTCCAGCGCCTGTTCCGCCAGTTCTCCTTTCCGGGCGGCATTCCGAGTCACGCGTCCCCGGAATGCCCGGGTTCGATTCATGAAGGAGGCGAACTCGGATACTCCCTCAGCCACGCATTTGGGGCGGTGTTCGACAATCCCGGACTGGTGGCCGCCTGCGTGATTGGGGACGGCGAGGCCGAGACCGGCCCCCTCGCCACGGCGTGGCATTCGAACAAGTTTCTCAACCCGGTGACCGACGGTGCGGTTCTGCCGATTCTGCATCTCAACGGATACAAGATCGCCAATCCCACCCTGCTGGCGCGCATCCCGCGCGAGGAGTTGGAGCAGTTGCTGCGGGGATACGGATGGAATCCGCATTTCGTGGAGGGCTGCGACCCGATGCCCATGCACGCGGCGATGGCGGCGACGCTGGATGTCGTGGTGGCCGAAATCCGGGGAATCCAGCACGCCGCCCGGGTCGAGGGGATCCGTTCGATCCCGCGATGGCCGATGATTGTGCTCAACTCACCCAAGGGTTGGACTGGGCCCAAGGTGGTTCATGGGCTCCAAGTGGAGGGAACCTCCAGATCGCATCAGGTGCCGATCGCCGATCCGTCGACCCATCCGGGCAATTTGGCGCTGCTGGAAGCGTGGTTGAAGAGCTATCGACCCTGGGAGCTGTTCGACCCGAACGGTCGGCTGCTTCCCGAGCTTGCCGAACTCGCACCGCGTGGCGCGCGTCGGATGGGAGCCAACCCAAATGCCAATGGCGGCATTTTGCTCCGCGAGCTCCAGCTGCCTGACTTTCGGAACTACGCCGCCGCCGTCCCGCAACATGGGGCGCCGGGAATCGGGGATGTTCATGTCCTTGGCCCCTTTTTGCGCGATGTGATCCGATTGAATGAGGACCAGCGGAATTTTCGGGTGTTCGCCCCGGACGAAACGTTGTCCAACGGGTTGGAGGCGCTGTTCGACGCCACCGCCAGGCAGTGGGAATCCGCGGTCCTGCCCACCGACCAGTTCCTGGCGGCCGATGGCCGGGTGCTCGATTCCATGCTCAGCGAGCATCAATGCCAGGGCTGGCTCGAGGGCTACCTCCTCACGGGACGCCACGGCGTGTTCAACTGCTACGAGGCGTTCATTCACATCGTGGACTCGATGTTCAACCAGCACGCCAAGTGGCTGAAGGTCAGTTCACGTCTGCCGTGGCGCCGAAAGATCGCCTCGCTCAACTACCTGCTCACCTCCCATGTGTGGCGGCAGGACCACAATGGGTTCACGCATCAGGATCCTGGATTCATTGATCAGGTGGTGAACAAGAGCGCGGCCATTGTCCGCGTGTATTTGCCGCCCGATGCGAACTGCCTGCTCTCGGTGATGGATCACTGCCTCCGGAGCCGCCACTACGTGAATGTGGTCATTGCCGGAAAACATCCGGCGCCGCAGTGGCTTTCCGTGGAGGCTGCGGTCAGCCATTGCGTGGCCGGCATTGGCATCTGGGAATGGGCGAGCCGGGACTTCGAGGGCGAACCCGATGTGGTGATGGCCTGCTGCGGCGACGTGCCCACCCTGGAGACGCTTGCCGCGGTCATGATCCTGCGGGAGCACCTCCCCCAAGTCCGCGTGCGCGTGGTCAATGTGGTGGACCTCATGCGCCTGCAACCGGAGCGGGAGCATCCACACGGGCTGCCCGACGCCGAGTTCGACGCGCTCTTCACACGCGATAAGCCCGTGCTGTTCGCCTTCCACGCCTATCCGTGGTTGATCCACCGCCTCACTTACCGGCGTACCAATCACGACAACATCCACGTTCGCGGATACAAGGAGGAGGGGACCATCACGACGCCATTCAATATGACCGTGATGAACGAGATGGACCGCTTCCATCTGGTCATGGACGTCATCACGCGCCTGCCGCAGACCGGCGAGGCGGGAACCATCCTCCGTGGCGAGCTGGCGGCGAAACTGGTGGAACACCGGCTGTACATCGAGAAGTACGGCCAGGACATGCCCGAGATCCGCAACTGGAAGTGGGACGGATCCGGGGAATGAATCCTCCGACTGTCCCGCCACCCCTGGACCTGGCCGCCGCCATCCGCAGCGAAGGAATGACCCATCGGCTGCGAGTCCCGCTGATTCTCGGTGCTGTGACCTGCCTTCTGGGTGCTGGCGGCTGGTACTGGTGGTGGCGGGTTCACCAGGCGAGGACGCGTGCCTCCGCCTACATCACCGAACCCCTGAAGCGGGGCGATCTCAACCTCTCGATCACGGCAACGGGCAATCTCGCCCCCACCACCGAGGTCACCGTGGGCAGCGAACTGTCCGGAACCACCTTGGAGGTTTATGTGGAGTTCAACGATCGGGTGACCAAGGGCAAGCCTCTGGCGAAGCTGGATACCAGCCGGCTCACCCAGCAGACCGAAAGCAGCCGGGCCGCCCTGAACTCGGCCCAGGCCATGGTGGGGCAGGCCGAGGCGACGGTCCGGGAGAGTTCCGCAACGCTGAAGCGTCAGCAGGAACTGAGTGGGCTGAGTTTGATCCCCGACGCGGATCTGGAGACCGCTGTCGCGACCGCCGATCGCGCCCAGGCCAGCCTGCAGAGCGCGAAGGCCCTGGTGGGCGAGGCGGCGGCCCAGGTCCGGATCAATGAAAACGATCTGACCAAGGCCATCATCAAGTCGCCGATTGATGGCATCGTCCTGACCCGCAGCTTGGAACCCGGTCAAACCGTGGCTGCGAGCTTCACGGCGCCGCAATTGTTCGTGATCGCGGAAAAGTTGGAGCGGATGAAGCTGGAGATCTCCATCGCCGAGGCCGACATCGGCCGCGTCTCCCGGGGGCAAACCGCTGTCTTCACCGTGGATGCCTGGCCGGATCGCAACTACTCGGCGGTGGTTTCCGTGGTCTCCTTTGGATCCGTGGTGAAAGACAACGTGGTCACCTACGAGGCGGATCTCGAGGTGAGCAACGATGACCTGAGTCTGCGACCGGGCATGACGGCAACCGCCGACATTCTGGTCGCTGCTGCCACCAATGTGTTTCTCGTTCCCACGGCCGCCCTCCGATTTCATCCGGCCACCAACCAGGGCGTCCGGGCCGCCACCAAGAAATCGTTTGTTCAAAGCCTGATTCCGATGCCCACGCGGAACAGTCGCCGGCCCGCCGAGTCTGCTAGCCCCGAGAAGCCGGAGCGGTCGCATCTCTGGATTCTTCGCGAAGGGCAGATTGAGTCGATGCCCGTGCAGCTGGGCCTCACCGACGGTCGCAGCAGCGAGGTGTCGGGCGAGGGGCTCTCGGAGGGGCTCCAGGTGGTGCTGCGGGCCAACGCCCCGGCTCCATGATCCCCGCTTCGCCACCGGCCCTGATTGAACTCCGCGGCTTGACCAAGACGTACGGGGTTGGCGATGCGGCGTTCCAGGCCCTGAAGGGCATCGATCTCGACATCCACCAGGGCGAGTTCGTGGCCATCATGGGCCCGAGCGGCTCCGGCAAGTCCACGCTCATGAACGTGCTCGGCTGCCTCGATACGCCAACCGGAGGCAGTTATCACTATCAGGGGATCGTGGTGGAAACATTGAACGCCGATGAACGGGCGCTGCTCCGGCGGTTCGCGCTCGGGTTTGTGTTCCAGGGGTTCAATCTGCTGGCCCGCACGAGCTCGCTCGACAACGTGGAGCTCCCGCTGCTGTACCGGGGCGTCCCGCGCCGGGAGCGCCGGGCCAAGGCGGTTGCGGCGCTGAATTCGGTCGGGTTGACCACCAAGTTGGGAAGCACCCCGGCGGAGCTCTCCGGCGGACAGCAGCAGCGGGTTGCCATCGCCCGTGCCATCGTCACGGAACCCAGCACGCTCTTCGCCGACGAGCCCACCGGGAACCTCGATTCCGTCACCACCCGCGACATCATGGAGCTTCTGACCCGGCTCAATCAGGACCGCGGCATCACGGTGCTGGTGGTGACCCACGATGATCACGTGGCGACCTCGGCGCATCGCATCATCCGGATCCAGGATGGCCTCATCGACTCCGACATTCTGCGCCCCGCCGCCGCGTCATGATCTGGAATGCCTTCGCCATCGCCGTCCGCGAGATCGCGCGCAATCTCACGCGGGCCTTTCTGACCGTCCTTGGAATCTTCATCGGCGTGGGGGCGCGCGGCCCACAGGGGGTGGAAGCCGCCCCCCCCAGGAAGAATAAAA
>CANGMO010000211.1 GCA_947454295.1 Verrucomicrobiota bacterium
AGGGCGCCCTCCAGCCCGGCGTCATGGCCAAGGACGTGATTCTCCATTGCATCGGTGAAATCGGCTTCGACGGCGCCACCTATCGTGCCATGCAGTTCGATGGGCCCGGCGTGGCGAGCCTGTCCATGGACGACCGCATGACCATCGCCAACATGGCGATCGAGGCCGGCGGCAAGAATGGCATCTTTGAATTCGACGCCCGAACCCGCGAGTTCGTCGAAAACCGCACCCGCCTGAATGGCACCAAGACTGCGTTTGAGCCGGTGTTTGCCGACCAGGATCAGAAGTTTGTGTACGAGACGGTGATCCATCTGGACCGCCTCGAACCGACGGTCGCCTGCCATCCGGATCCCGGTCAGCGCAAAAAGGCCAAGGAACTCGGTCACGTGAAACTCGACCGCGCCTATGTCGGTTCGTGCACTGGCGGCAAGACCAGCGACTTCATCGAATTCGCCCGGGTGCTCCAGGGACGGAAGGTCACCATCGACACGTTCGGTGTGCCGGCCACTCCGGAGATCGTCGCCGACCTGCAGCGCACCCGCTGGGGACACCAGACCATCTGGCAGATCCTCGTCGATGCAGGCGTTCGCATGACCGAAAACGCCGGTTGTGCCGCCTGCCTGGGCGGACCGGTGGACACCTTCGGCCGCATGAACCAGCCGGGGTTGAAGTGCATCAGCGCCACCAACCGGAATTTCCCCGGCCGGATGGGGCACAAGGAATCGCAGGTTTTTCTCGCCTCGCCGGCGACGGTCGCGGCGAGTGCCATCGCTGGAAAGATCACTGATCCGCGCGAGTACGTGGTCAACTGACCTCGTCCAACCGCGTTCAGTCCATCAGGCCCCGCCTCGTGCGGGGCCTTTCTGTTTCTGGAGCGAAGTGGAGTTGCTCCGGTTCGCGCCCCGGTCGAAGATTGTCCCATGCACGTTCCCGATTCGACAGCCGCGATGCAGACCCACTACGAGCGCCAACTGGCGCCCCTGTATACGTGGATGATCGGCGACGTGGATGCGGCATTGGGGCGAAGCCGAAATCTGCTCATCGAGGCTGGTGCGGGGCAGGGAGAGGGCGCCCTGGCGGTGGACCTCGGTTGTGGCTTTGGGCTCCACGCCATCCCGCTTGCGGACCTTGGGTTTGAGGTCCTGGCATTCGACCTGTCTTCCGAGTTGCTCGCCGAACTGGAACGCCGGCGAGGCGATCGACGCATCCGTGCGCTTCTGACCGATCTGCGTGGCTTCCGGGCGTCGCTGACCACGCCGGCGGGGCTCGTGGTTTGCCTGGGGGACACCCTGACCCATTTGCCCGATTTGGAATCCGTCGACCGCCTGTTGATCGACGCGGCGCAGTCGTTGGTTCCGGGAGGAACTCTGATTCTGGGATTCCGCGATTACGTTTCAGCGCCGCTTCAAGGGGCACAGCGTTTCATACCGGTCCGCAGCGATCCGGAGAGGATTCTCACCTGCTTTCTGGAGTATCGCGACCGCCAGGTGGAGGTGACCGACCTCGTCCACGAACGCGAGGGAGACGTGTGGCGGCTGCGGGCCAGTTCGTACTTCAAGCTGAGGCTGGACCCGGCGTGGGTGACGAACCGTGTGGTGGTGGCCGGATTTGAGATCGTGCGGCAAACCGCGGAGCGGGGAATGGTCACGATGGTTGCCCGCCGAGCAGGAGCCTGAAACGGCTCTTGAATTTGCGCGGAGCGATCGGAGGGTTTCGGCATGGCGCTGGAGCTTCGTCCCAATTGTGAGTGCTGCGACCGCGATTTGTCCCCGGATTCCCGGGCGGCATTCATCTGCTCCTTCGAATGCACGTGGTGTGAATCGTGCGCGAGGGAGCGGTTGAACTTTCGATGCCCGAATTGCGGCGGCGAACTCGTCCGGCGGCCAATCCGCCCGGCTGAAAAGCTCGCGGCAAATCCCCCGTCCCGCGTGCGGGTGGGGCCGAATCCTCGCTGTCAACCGGTTGCGATGGCCTGATCAGAGCCGGCGACCGGTCAGCCGCTGGAAGGCTTCGAGATACTTGGCCTGCGTCTTCATCACCACGTCCTCGGGCAGTGCCGGGGCCGGTGGGGTCTTGTCCCAGGTCAGCGTCTCCAGGTAGTCGCGCACGAACTGCTTGTCGTAGCTCGCCTGACTTCGGCCAGCTGCGTACTGGTCCGCCGGCCAGAAGCGCGAGGAATCCGGCGTAAGCACCTCATCGATGAGGATCAGTCGACCGTCGTGGATGCCGAATTCGAACTTGGTGTCCGCGATGATAATGCCGCGCTGGCGGGCGTAATCGCGGGCGAAGGCGTACAGTTTGAGACTCAGGTCGCGGACCTGCACCGCAATTTCGTGTCCGACGAGTGCCGCTGCCTGTTCGAACGAAATGTTTTCGTCGTGACCTGTTTCCGCCTTCGTCGCGGGGGTGAAGATGGGTGCGGGCAATTCCGAGGATTCCTGCAGTCCCGCGGGTAGTGCGATGCCGCAGACGGTGCCCGACTTGCGATACTCCTTCCATCCAGAGCCCGCGAGGTAGCCGCGCACGACGCACTCGATTGCCAGCGGCTTCGCCTTCTTGACGATCATGCTGCGTCCGCGGAGCTGGGCGGCAAAGGGCTCCAGCACGGCCGGAAGCGGTGCGCCCTCGGCATCGAGGCGGTGATTCGGGAGCCACGAGCCGGTGAGGTCGAACCAGTGGTGCGACAGTCGCGTGAGGATCTCTCCCTTGCGCGGGATGCCGTTCGGCATGACGCAGTCGAAGGCGGAGATGCGATCGGTCGCGACGAAGAGGAGCCGGTCGCCGAGGTCGAACACCTCCCGAACCTTGCCGCGGCGTGGCGGAGGAAGTCCGGGAATGGAAAGCGTCAGGAGTGGCGCGTCAGGCATGGGAAAAGAATAAGGCGGCGAAGGAAGGCTGGCCAGAACCGGATGAAAGGGGCGCCGCGTTTCAGGCGGCGCGGGCGGCGGTGGCCAGCAGGGTTTCAAAGTGCGGCGGCTGCTCTTCTCGGGCCACCACGCTGAGCTCGATGGCCTGGAATCCGGCGGCTTCGAGCCAACGGTGCAAATCCGCCTCCTCGAATCCAAGCCACCGATCGCCGTAGAGTTCGTGGGCCTGACCGAAGGTGTGGCGCAGCAGGTCGAGGATCATCACCCGCCCGCCTGGTTTGAGAATACGATGCGCCTCCTCCAGAGCCTTCTGGGGATCCTCAGCATGATGCAGCGCCTGGCTGAGAATGACCAGATCCACGGCCCGGTCTTCGATGGGCGGATGGGACAGATCGCCGAGTCGGAATTCCAGATTGGTGACCCCATTCTTGCGGGCCTTGCGGGCCCCGAACTCCACCATCTTCTCGGAGTTGTCGACCGCGATCACCTGCTTGCAGCTGCGTGCCAGCAACTCCGCCAGCAACCCTTCGCCGGAACCCAGGTCCGCCACGACGAGCGGCGGCAGGATGCGCAGCAGCAGGTGACCGAACGCCTGCCAGGAACGCCCGGGTCCGTAGCTGCGGTCGAATCGCCCGGCCACCTGATTGAAGTAGACCTGCGCCTGCTCTTCGCGCAGGGCCACGACGCGACGTCGGTTTAACTCGTCGCGCTCATGCTCTGGCAGCTCAGCGGCACCGCGTACGGCGAGGGTGACCAGCCGGCCTTCTTCCGAGGTGCGATCCGGTTGGAGACGGTAATAGGTCCGCTTTCCTTCTCGACGAGCTATCACGATGGCCGTCTCGCTGAGCAAGCCCAGATGCGTGGAAATGCGCGATTGGGCCAGCTTGGTGATCTCCTGCAGTTCCGCCACCGACAGCTCGCCCTCCTCCAGCAGGGCGACGATGCGCAGCCGGGTGGGATCGGCCAGGGCTCGCAGCGTCTTGAGGGTCGCGGACACGCGGCGAGGCTAGGTCAATCGATCCAGCCTTGGAAGGCAAAGCACCGCCGCCCATCAGCTGTCCGGCCTCGCGACTCCGGAAAATCCCCATTGACCCCTTCAAACAATTACGTATCGTCGCATCGAGATACGTAAATATGTTACTGGCGCAAGCCGAGCACATCATTCTGATTCAACCGAACTGTTCATGAGCAAACGTTTCATTTTTTCCTCCGAGTCCGTGGGTGAAGGTCATCCTGACAAGGTGGCGGACACGATTTCCGATGCGGTGCTGGACGCCTGCCTGGCGCAGGACAAGTACAGCCGTGTTGCCTGCGAAACCTACGTGAAGTCGAACGTCGCCGTGGTCGGTGGCGAGATCACGACCAAGGCCAAGCTGGACTTCGTGAAGATCGCGCGGGATTCGATCCGCGAGATTGGCTACGTGAACGACGACGACGTGTTCCACGCCGACAAGGTGTTCGTGAACGTGTACGTGACCCAGCAGTCCCCGGACATCGCGCAGGGTGTCGATGCCAAGGCCGCCAAGGGCAAGAAGAAGGCGGAGCAGGGCGCTGGCGACCAGGGCCTCATGTTTGGCTATGCGTGCAATGAGACGCCGGAACTGATGCCGACGCCGATCATGTTTGCGCACCGCCTCGGCCGCGAACTCACCCGTATCCGCAAGGCCGGCAAGCTGGCGAAGTGGCTGCGCCCGGACGCGAAGTCCCAGGTGTCGGTCGTGTACGAGGACGACAAGCCGGTCGCGATTTCCAACGTGGTCATCTCGACCCAGCACGCTGCGGATGTGGATCACTCGGTCATCGAGGAGTTCTGCATTGAAGAGGTCATCAAGAAGGTTCTGCCGAAGGGCCTGCTGACCCCGAAGACCGAGTATCTCATCAACCCGACCGGCAAGTTCGTGGTGGGTGGACCTCAGGGCGATACCGGTCTGACCGGCCGCAAGATCATCGTCGACAGCTACGGTGGCTGGGGACGCCATGGTGGTGGCGCCTTCTCGGGCAAGGATCCCTCCAAGGTGGATCGTTCGGCCGCCTACATGGGCCGCTACGTGGCGAAGAACATCGTCGCCGCCGGTCTCGCGAATCACGCCGAGATCCAGTTCGCCTACGCCATCGGCTATCCCGAGCCCGTGAGCGTGTACGTCAACACGTTCGGCACCGCCCAGGGCGGCCTGACGGACGAGGCGATCACCAACGCCGTGCAGGAAGTGTTCAGCTTCAAGCCGGCTGACATCGTGAAGCAGCTCAACCTGCTGCGTCCGATCTATTCCAAGACGACCAACTACGGCCACTTCGGCAAGATCGACGCCGATCTGCCGTGGGAGAAGACCGACAAGGTTGCCGCCCTGAAGAAGGCCGTCCGCTGATTCCTCTTCCGGCAGCCATTCCCGACCGTGCCCTGAGGGCGCGGTCGG
>CANGMO010000212.1 GCA_947454295.1 Verrucomicrobiota bacterium
AGCTGATCGGCTGTAAACCGGCGGCCGGCCTCGCGCATCAAATTGGTCTCCGCGTGACCCGTGACATCGGAGCCCGTGATGACCGTGTTCTCCGACTCCAGGAGCACCTTGCCTGCGGAATCCGCCAGGAGGGCGCCGAAGGGGTGGTTGCCGTTGGCCCGGGCCCGCGCGGCGATGGCGATGGCGGATCGAAGGAGGGTGGTGTCCGTGGCGGTCACGCACTTAAGCACGAATGAAAACTGGGGAATTAAAAATGAAAAATGCGGGGAGGGAACCGCGGCGGCCAAACATTCGGTGGCGGCATCGACCGGGATTGGGGACATTTCTATCCATGCGCCCCGTTGGATGCTCGCTTCACATGGTGATTCGTTGGGTTCTGTTCGCCTTCATCGTTTCACGACCCTTTTGCGGTGCGGCGGCCACCGTTCATCAAACCGAGACGAATCTGCTCTATCGCACCGGGGACCTGACCGAGGGCATGCGGGAGCGATGCCGGCTCGATGTCCATTACCCGGTGGGCGGATCCAATCTGGTGACGGTGATCTGGTGGCATGGCGGCGGTCTCACCGGCGGGAATCGCGAGATCCCCCGGGCGCTCCAAAACCGAGGACTCATTGTGGTCGCGCCGAGCTATCGGCTCAGCCCGCAGGCCAAGGCCCCGGCGTATCTCGAGGACGCCGCCGCCGCGGTGGCGTGGACGTACGCCCACCTCGCTCAATATGGCGGATCCGATCGGCTCGTGTTTCTGAGCGGCCATTCGGCGGGCGGCTATCTCGCGACCATGGTCGGAATGGATCGTCGATGGCTCGCGCCCCACGGGTTGGATCCCAACCGGCTCGCGGGTTTGGTCCCGTTCAGCCCCCAGGCCATCACCCACTTCACCATTCGCGCGGAGCGGGGCGTTGCGGACACGACGCCGGTGATTGATGAGTTCGCCCCCGTTCATTTCGTCCGCAAGGATGCGCCGCCGCTGCTGCTGATCACGGGGGATCGCGAGCTCGAGCTCCTGGGACGCTACGAGGAAAATGCGTACTTCTGGCGGATGATGCAGCTGGTCGGACATCCCGACACGCATCTGCACGAACTGGGCGGATTCACGCACGGCCAGATGGCGGAGCCGGCGTTTCCGCTGCTGCTGCGCTTCATTCAGGCGCACACGAAGAAGTAGGCCGCGCATTGCGGCTCCGACCGATCGCCAAACGGTGGGGCGGTGCTGCTGCGCCGCCCTAACTGTCCGTTCTGCGGGAGCAGAACGCCAGGGCGGTCGGTTTGCACCCCGATCTGAGGATGCGACGCGAGGCGCTGCTCGTGGTGAAGTATCCGCCGCGCGGCAGCGCGGACCCCACCAGTATTCGAAAAGCGGCGTGGCGCCTTGCTTCCCGCCGCACTCCAAAAAAGAACCGCCCCCGGACCGGATCTGAGTCCGGTGCGGGGGCGGTGGGTCGTTTGGGACGCTTCGTGGGCGGCCCAAAGGTTTGAAATGGATTGCCCGGCCCGGTCAGGCCTGGCGGAACCGGATCACTTGTGCTCCTTGTCCGGCTTGTGGGCGGAGTGACACGCCTTGCAGTTCACCGCTTCCTTGTACTGGTCGAGCGCGCCCGGGGCGCCCTTGTCGAGCGCCTTGGTGGCGGCGAGCAGCGCGGTGACGCGCTTCTTCCACTCGGCCTTGTCGCCCTTCTCCGGATCGTTGAGCAGCATCGAGGGGTAGTACTCGAGCAGCTTCTTGATCTCTTCCTTGGTGCCATTGCCGTCCATCACGTGCTTGCCGATGGAATCCTTGCCCTTGTGGAGGGCCTTCATGACTTCCTCGGTGGTGTACTTGGCCTTCGGGGCGGCCTGGGTGGCCACGACGGCGACGGAGACGCCGGCGATCAGCACCGACGCGGCGAAACGGACAGTTGTCTTCATGAATTGCTAGGGAGCGATGGGTTGCAGCCCGGATTGGATTAGGTGGGCTGTGGGCGGCGATTAGAAATGCAGGATCGTCCGCCGGGCAAGCGAAAGATGGCAGTCGGCACCGTTGATCCTAAATGCGGCAGTTGAAGGGTTGAAGTGCTGAAGGGTTGAAGGGGCGGGGAGCTGTGAGGTCGGGTGCGCCGCTGCCGTGGACCAGCGGTGGGGGGAGAGCTGCCGCTCTCTCCAATCTACAGGACGACCAGCGTCAGCGCCGTCGTCGCCCGAGGGGAAACCCTTGGGGCAATCGGCCAAACCGCCGAGCCATCAAGATTAGTCGCGGAAGTTTCGATGGCAGGCAGAGCAGGATTTGCCAACGGCACGTAGCGCCTCGGTGGCGGCGGTGATGCGCTCCGCGCTGCGTTGCGCGTCGAGGACGTCGAGTTGCCGGGTGAGTTCGGCGGCGAGGGTGTCGGCTGCATGAAGCGCAGACTCAAACGTTTCACCCCGTCCCGTTCCCGCTCCGGTGCGGTGCGCCTCATGAAACAATTCCTGAAGCTGCAGCGCGTTGGGAGCTGCGGGCGCGGGAAACTCCTGCTTTTGCGCGGCCTTCAGGGCGTCCCAGCGGGAATCGATGTGCACCATGATACCCGCCAGCGGCGCCACCGCGACGCGCGAAGGGAAGTTGGTGGACACCCTGGCCAGCGCCTCGGGTGACGGGGCGTTAAAGGTGGCAGCCGAGCGGTACAGTCCCGTGTAGTTGGTGGCGGTGCCGGCGAGCTTCATCCACCGCTCGGCGAGTGCCGGTTCCCATCCCGCCACGCCTTCGCACATCACGGCCACGGCGGCCGGGCCGCGGTGTTTTCCATGATGGCAATGCACATAAACGGGACCGGGCAGCGTCTGCGCGGCGCGGATCAGTTGGAGCACGTTGGTGGCCGGAATGCCGTCGTATCCGAACGGGACATGGACGTAGCGCAGACCGAACTTCGCGGCGCGTTCCACATCGGGCGGGGCGCCGTCCACGCTCAGGAGAGTCTTCACCCCGAGCTTTTGGAGCAGGGCGAAATCGGCATCGGTCTGCGGCACCGACCCGGAGAAGAAGCGCCCGGCCACGGCGTAGACGTTGTCCAGTCCCTGCAGCTGCATGGGACGATACGGCGGCGGCGACTGCGGCTGCGCGCGCAGAGTACCCCACCATGCCGAGGCGACGATCAGGGCGGACAGCAGGGCGCTGCGGGGGGAATGGGTCATGCCACGGGACGGTGCTGCCGGTGACCTACGGACTTTTGGGAACGATCACAACGAGGAAATGCCGTAGAGACTCTGATCACATGAAAACACCCCGGAAGCGCGGGGCTTCCGGGGTGTTGTTGAAGCGGAGAATTTCCGGTGCGGTGCGGATCAGCGGCCCTTGGGCAGGGCGCTGGTGCCGGCGTAGACCGCGTTGGCGCCGAGCAGCTGTTCGATGCGGAGCAGCTGGTTGTACTTGGCGGTGCGGTCGGTGCGGCTGAGCGAACCGGTCTTGATCTGACCGCAGTTCGTGGCCACCGCGATGTCGGCGATGGTGGAGTCCTCGGTCTCGCCGGAGCGGTGGGAGAGGACGGCGGTGTACTTGTTGGTCTGGGCGAGGCGGACCGCGTCGAGGGTCTCGGTGAGGGAACCGATCTGGTTCACCTTCACGAGAATCGAGTTGGCGGTGGCGGTATCGATGCCCTTCTGCAGGAACTTGGTGTTGGTGACGAACAGATCGTCGCCGACCAGCTGGGTGGTGGCGCCGAGCTTGTCGGTCAGCTTCTTCCAGGTCTTCCAGTCGCCTTCGGCGCAGCCGTCTTCGATTGAGACGATCGGATAGGAGGCGCAGAGCTTGGCGTAGAACTCGACCAGCTCGTCACCGGTCAACTTCTGGCCAGTGCTCTTCTTGAACACGTAGGTCTCGTTGCCGGTGTAGAACTCCGAGCTCGCGACGTCGAGGGCCAGGAAGATCTGCTTGCCGAGCTTGTAGCCGGCGTCCTTGGTGGCCTGGGCGATGACGTCCAGCGCGGCCTCGGCGCTCTCGAGCTTCGGGGCGAAGCCGCCTTCGTCGCCGACGGCGGTGCTCAGACCCTTCTTCTTCAGCACCGACTTCAGCGCGTGGAAGATCTCGGTGATGGCCTGCAGACCTTCGCTGAAGGTGTTGAAGCCATGGGGCTGGATCATGAACTCCTGGAAATCAATGGGGGCGTCCGAGTGGGCGCCGCCGTTGATGACGTTGGCCATGGGCACCGGGAGGACCTTGGCGTTCGGTCCACCGAGGTACTTGAAGAGGGGCTGGCCGAGGGCGGCGGCGGCGGCCTTGGCGTTGGCCAGGGAGACCGCGAGGATGGCGTTGGCGCCGAGCTTCGACTTGGTTTCGGTGCCGTCGAGTTCGAGCATGACGCGGTCAACGGTCAGCTGGTCGAGGGCGTCCAGGCCTTCGAGCGCCGGGGCGATCTTGGAATCGACGTTCTTGACGGCCTTGCTCACGCCCTTGCCGAGGTAGCGCTTCTTGTCGCCGTCGCGCAGTTCGATGGCTTCGTGCTCGCCCGTGCTCGCGCCCGAGGGCACGGCCGCGCGGCCGGTGACGCCGGAGGTGAGGGTGACGTCGACTTCAACGGTGGGATTGCCGCGCGAGTCGAGGATTTCGCGGGCCTGGATTTCAGCGATCTTGGTCATGTTCTTGGTGTCCGTGTCAGAAAGGACAGGCCATGGAACGGAACGCCGGCAGGGGCGTCAAGGCCCCGGATTGGCTGAAACACGCTTGTGACGCACCCAAAGGTTGTTTGAACTTCCCGCCAGTTTGAGCGTCGGAAGCTCGACTTCCCGGCCCTGCGCCTGCTTGGCTGGGGCCAGCAGTCCCCAGAATTTATGTCCACGCCGTCCCCGGAACTCGCCGCCCAGCTCGATGCGGCCAGCCGCCATCTTCAACAGGTTCGCACCGAGATCGCCCGGGTGATCGTGGGGCAGGGGGACCTCATCCACCGGCTGCTCGTGTCGCTGGTCGCCCGCGGCCACGTGCTGCTCGAGGGCCTTCCCGGTCTGGCCAAGACCGCCAGCGTCAGCGCCCTCGCCCAGGCCACGCACTGCCAGTTTTCACGCATCCAGTTCACGCCCGACCTGCTCCCGGGCGACATCACCGGCTCGCTCATCTACGACCCGGTCAAGGGCACCTACTCGACCCGCACCGGCCCCATCTTCGCCAACCTCGTCCTCGCCGACGAAATCAACCGCGCGCCGTCCAAGGTCCAGTCGGCCCTGCTCGAGGCCATGCAGGAGCGCCAGGTGACCATCGGCGACCAGACCCACGCGCTCCCCAAGCCGTTCCTCGTGCTGGCCACGCAGAATCCGATCGA
>CANGMO010000213.1 GCA_947454295.1 Verrucomicrobiota bacterium
CCTGGCGCCCGAGTCGAACCTGCGATGTCGTCCGTCGGGAGAATCCCCGGGATCGGGCAATCCTCCGGGATGGACAATCCGATTGGGTCTTTCATCGTGGCGCCGCTGTTTGCGGGAACCCACGCACTCCTTTTTCGACCCATGGCCATTTCATTCCCTCGTCACTGCCGCATCGGTATCACTTTCCTGGTCGCCCTGATCGCCGTGATGGCGAGGGCGGAGGAAGATTCGGAGGCGCGCCTGCTTCGCTTCCCCGCCGTGCATGGAAACCAGCTGGTGTTCACCTACGCTGGGGATCTCTACACCGTGCCGGCGAAGGGGGGAGTGGCCCGCCGGCTGACGAGCCACGTGGGATTCGAGATGTTCCCGCGCTTTTCGCCGAACGGAAAACAGCTGGCCTTCACCGCGCAATACGATGGGAACACCGAGGTTTACCTGATGCCGGCCGAGGGCGGGGTTCCCAAGCGCCTGACTTACACGGCGACGCTGGAGCGGGACGATGTCTCTGACCGCATGGGACCCAACAACATCGTCATGACCTGGCGGGATGACTCCACGGTGGTGTATCGCTCCCGCCGGAAGGATTGGAATCCGTTCAAGGGCCGGTTGACCCTCGCCAAGGTGGAAGGGGGTATTCCTGAGGAATTGCCACTGCCTCGGGGTGGATGGTGCTCGTATTCCCCGGACCACAAGAAGCTCGCCTACAACCGCGTCTTCCGGGAGTTCCGAACCTGGAAGCGCTATCGCGGCGGTCAGGCGGATGAAATCTGGATCTACGATTTCGAAACCAAGCAGACCGAGCGCATCACCAAGGATGACGCGCAGGATCTCTATCCCATGTGGGTGGGGGACCGGATCTACTTCGTTTCCGAGCGCGATGAGAACCGCCAGGCCAATCTGTACGTTTACGATCTCAAGACCAAGCAGACCCGCCAGATCACCAAGTTCACCGAGTTCGCGGTCAAGTTTCCCTCGCTGGGCGATACCGCAATCGTGTTTGAGAACGGCGGCTACATCCATCGCCTGGATCTGGCCACCGAGGCGGTGACGCGTGTTCCCATCCAGATCCACGAGGATCTCGTTTCCGGGCGCGACGGCTGGCGTGACGTCAGCAAGTCCATCTCCAGTTTTGAGGTGGCGCCCGATGGTTCGCGTGCCGTGCTCGGGGCGCGAGGCGAGGTCTTCACCGTGCCAGCGAAGAACGGTCCGACACGCAATCTCACCCAGACTCCCGGTGTTCATGAGCGCAACGCGGTGTGGTCGCCGGATGGTCGCAGCATTGCGTACCTCTCCGACGCCAGCGGTGAGGACGAGATCTACCTTCGTCCCCAGGATGGCTCCGGCGCCCCGGTTCAGCTCACGACCGGCGCGGACACCTACAAGTACGAGCTGCAATGGTCGCCGGATTCGCAGCGGGTGCTGTGGTCGGACAAGAAGAACCGCCTGCAGTTTGTTGAAGTGGCCACGAAGTCGGTGACGGTGGTGGAGACTGCGACCTGGGAGATTCACGATTTGGCCTGGTCACCCGACAGCCGGTGGATTGCCTACACGCGCCCCGAACCGCGGCGATTCCACACCATCCAGCTCTACAACCTGGACTCCAAGCAGCGGGTCGCCGCAACCGACGGTTGGTTCGAGGCGTCGAGTCCCGAGTTCAGCTCCGATGGCAAATATCTCTTCTTCGTGTCGGACCGGACCTTCAATCCCACCTATGGGCAGACGGAGTGGAATCACGTGTACACCGACATGTCGCGGATCTATCTCGTCACCCTGGCGCGCGACACCAAGTCGCCCTTCGCGCCCAAGAGCGATGAGGTAAAAGCCACCGGTGAGAAATCCAAGGAGTCGAAGGAAACGCCGCCCGACGTGAAGGATGAAGCCAAGGCGGCGGGCGGCAAGTCGCCGATGACGGTGACCTCGCTTCTGAATGATCCTGAGTTCCGCAAGGTCGTCGCCGCGCTCGCCAAGGGGGATCCGGCATCCACCAATGTGGCTGCGGACACGAAGCCGGCCACGGGGTCCAAGACCAACGCCGTGGTGGTGACCGTGGATGCCGACGGTCTTCCCGGTCGCATTGCCGTGCTTCCGGTTCCGGCGTCGAGCTTTGGATCGCTCACCAGCGTGGGCTCCAAGCTCTACTATCAGAAGAAGGACAAGCTCATGCTGTTCGATCTGGAAAAGCAGAAGGAGACCGAGATTGGCGAGTTCGGCGGCTTCCGGATTTCCGCCGACCAGAAGAAGATGCTGGTTCGGTCTGGAGACGGATTCTCGATCCTTGATCTCCCGACCGCGAAGGCGGATCTCGCGGACAAGGCCCTGAGTCTGGCCGAACTCCGCGTTCAGGTGGATCGCCATGCGGAGTGGAATCAGATCTACGCCGAATGCTGGCGGCAGATGCGCGACTTCCTCTTTGACCCGAATCTGCACGGCGTGGACTGGCCTGCGATCCGCAAGCGCTACGAGCCGCTGCTGGCCCACGTGCAGCATCGGGCCGATCTCACCTACGTGATTGGCGAAATGATCAGCGAGCTGAACATCGGTCACGCTTACGTCGGCGGCGGGGACTACCCCAAGCCCGACCGCATTCCCCAGGGGTTGCTGGGGGCCGTGGTGTCACGTCATTCCAGCGGGTTTTTCCGTCTAGATGAAATTCTTCCGGGCCAGAACTGGGATAAGAAACTGCGGTCGCCCCTTACGGAGATCGGGGTGAAGGTGAAGGTGGGCGACTACATTGTCGCGGTGGACGGCCGGCCCGTGACGCAGGTGATCGATCTGTACTCGCTGCTGGTGGCCAAGGCCGAGCACCAGGTGGTGCTGCGCGTCAACGGCGAGCCCAAGGAGGACGGGGCGCACGACGAAATCGTGATCCCCACCGCGGATGAACAACCCCTGTACTACCTCAAGTGGGTGCTGGGGAACATTGAGGCGGTGTCCAAGGCGACTGAGGGCCGGGTGGGATACGTGCACGTCCCCGACATGGGCGTGCCGGGACTGAATGAGTTCGCCAAGTTCTACTATCCGCAGCTCAACAAGGACGCGCTCATCGTCGACTGCCGCGGCAATGGCGGAGGCAATGTGTCGCCGATGATCATCGAGCGGCTGCGTCGCGAGCCGGCAATGTGGACCGTGGCCCGCAATGGCACGGTGAACGTGGATCCCGCCGGCCAGGTGCTAGGGCCGAAGGTGCTCTTGATCGATCAGCATTCGGCCAGCGATGGAGACATTGTCGGCTACCGGTTCCGCAAGCACCACCTTGGACCCATCATCGGCCAGCGTTCCTGGGGTGGCGTGGTTGGGATTCGAGGCTCCCTGCCGTTGCTGGATGGGGGAACGCTCATGCGGCCGGAGTTTTCCCGGTTCGATCTCGAGGCGAAGGAGTGGATCATGGAGGGACATGGCGTCGATCCCGACATCGAGGTCGACAACGATCCCGCCCGCGAATTTGCCGGCGTCGATGATCAGCTGAACCGGGCCATCGAGGAACTCAAGAAGGCCCTCGGGGCGAAGCCGGTGAGCATTCCCGCGCCGCCCGCCTACCCGAACAAGTCGAAATAGCGCGGTCCCCGATCCTGCGGGCCGAAGAGGGGTCCCACCGCGAGACGGTGGCGGTGGTTCGTGCGAGTTTTTTGCATCATCTGCTCAACTCTTCAGTGAACCCGCCGATACTACGACAGGCATGCTTCCTATGGCGTAAGGGTGAGGGGTCACCTAGGGAAGAATGGCACTCCGATCCAAACACGTCGGTGACCATTGGCTATGAAGCATTCAGCTGGCATCTTGATTTCGTTCGGCCTCGCGATGAGCGCGTCCGCGGGCACCCTTTACTTCGGGAGCCAAACCTCCACGCAGCTCTTTAAGGTGGATTCCGGAGGAACGATTTCTTCGTTCGGCACGACCGCGTCCGTTCCCTACGGCCTGACCGTGGATACCTCCGGCAACGTCTACGCCATCGCCAATGGCGCCCAGGAAGTCGACAAGTTCACCCCGGTTGGCTCCGGATCGGTCTATGCGGACAACGCCGGTGCAGGCGTTCTCGATGGCAACAACCTTGCCTTTGACCAGAATGGCAACCTCTACACGGTTCAGAATAGCGGTCAGATCCTGAAGATCGCTCCCGGCGGTGGCTCCGGGTCGATTCTCGCGACGGTCGCTGTTTCCCGCGGTATCACCGTGGATGCCTCCGGCAACGTGGTGCTTGCCGGCTATCAAACCGGCTTGGTCTACAAGATTTCGTCCGGCGGTGGCGTGTCCACGTTCGCGGCGGGACTGAATGTGCCGTACGGCGTGGTGTACGACAGCGCGCAGAACCTCTTCGTGCTCGAAAAGGGATCCATCGCGAACACCGGATCCATCCACAAGTACTCCTCGAGCGGCACGGATCTCGGGATCTTCCTGTCGGGGCTTGATAGTCCCTTCGGCCTCACGATCGACGAGAACGACAACTTGTATGTGGCGAACACGGGCCAGGGGAAGATCCTCAAGGTGACCCCGGGTGGATCCAGCTCCGTCTTCGCGACGGCGGATGCGAACAGTGTGTACTCAATTACCTATTTTGCAGCTGTTCCCGAGACGTCCACGTGGGCGTCCATCTTCTTCCTCGGCCTGATCGGTGGTGGTACTGCCTGGCGCCGGATGAAGCGGGTTCAGGCTTGATCCGAGTTATCTGAGTTTTCGAATGCGCGGCGCCTGCTCTACGGGTGTCGCGCGTTTTTTTTCCGGGATGGATTAGGGACGTTCGGTGCGCGTGAATCGGAATGAGTAAAGGTCGGCGTCCTTCAGCACGAAGCGAAGCCGGACTACGGTGCCTTCCGATGCGGGGAGTGACGGATGATTCTTCCAACGAGCCCGGACCGCGACGCGATCTCCGATCAGTTCCTCGGCATCCTGCAGACCGAATCCTGGCAGTGGCTTGCCGTTGGCGTCCTGCACCTCCACCCGCAAGGAGCCGGCGGCGCTGGTCGCCAGGTTGAGTTCGAGATCCGTTCCCTTGAATCTCATGGGCCTCGTGACCAGTTCCCCGCTGGCATATCCGGCGTGAACCGAAGCGAAGCCATCCAGCCTGAGCGTCAAGCGTTCGAGATGGATGCTCGGTTGGCCGTAGTGCCGTAGAACGAAACAGGAGAGTTCGTTGGTGGCGGTTTGGATCAGCCCGAGTGCGGGGTAGTTGGCGCGCGCCACCCAATTGCGCGGGTCCTGTCCGGGGCGGATGAAGCTCTCCAGA